>JBFJZC010000158.1:0-6801 GCA_041622295.1 Porticoccaceae bacterium | reverse complement strand
TCAACAAGCGCACCAGCGGCATGATGCGACCTCAGGATGCCGAAAAAATCGCACAGCAAACCCGTCAGGAATTTCCTGACGGCATTGCCGCCTACGGTACCGACGCACTCCGCTTTACCTATTACTCCCTGGCCTCTACCGGCCGCGACATCAACTTTGATGTGGGCCGCATTGAAGGTTTCAGGAATTTTTGCAACAAGATCTGGAATGCGTCGCGTTACGTACTAATGAACACCGAAGCGCACGATTGCGGACAGCTCAACGATGATAATTATGAGCTAACACTGGCAGACCGCTGGATTGTCAGTCGTTTGCAAACGGCTGAACAGGCGGTTATCGAAGGCCTGGAATCCTATCGGCTTGATCTGGCGTCGCAGGCACTTTATGACTTTATATGGTCCGATTACTGTGACTGGTACCTGGAATTATCGAAATCCGTGCTGCGGGATGAGCATACCTCTGACGCCCTGAAAAAAGGCACCCGTCGCACCCTTATCCGGGTGCTAGAAGCAACACTGCGGCTGGCTCACCCGCTGATGCCCTTTATTACCGAGGAAATCTGGCAGAAAGTTAAACCGCTGGCGGGCAAAGATGGCGAAACGATCATGCAGGAAGGCTTTCCGGTGCCCGACGCTAATAAACAGGACAGCGCGGCCACGGACAGCATTGAGTGGGTGAAAAGCGTGATCATTGCCGTACGAAATATTCGCGGCGAGATGAATATTTCGCCAGGCAAACCGTTACCGGTGTTGTTCAGTAACGGGTCACCGCAAGATCAACTGCGACTTAGTGAGAACAGCCACTACCTGAGTAAACTGGCCCACCTGGAATCCATTACCTGGTGCGAACCTGCGGACGCTCTGCCGCCGTCTGCTACCGCACTGGTCGGCGACCTGGCGGTGCTGGTGCCGATGGCTGGCGTCATCAACAAGGACGAAGAGCTGGCACGACTCGACAAGGAAATTGGCAAGATTACCAAAGAGATGCAAAGACTCGCAGGCAAGCTCGATAACGCCAAATTTGTCGCCAATGCACCTGAGGAAGTCGTGCGCAAAGAGAGACAAAAACTGGCAGAGGCGACCGCTTCGATAGGCAAGCTTGAGGCTCAGAAATCTCGCATCCAGGCACTTTAGCGCATCGCGTCTGAGCTACGTTTGCCGATAATGGCAGCGCATGACACATGTCTGCACCGGGCGTACGTACTTCAGGCAAGTTACGCAAACCAAACGAAAAAGCCCGCAGTTTTTCAGCTGCGGGCCTTTTTAACTTCCTAAATTTAAGTCTCTTATATTCAGAGCCTGGCCTTAATAGCCTGACTTTAAGAACCTGACTAAGAACCTGACTTTAACAGCCTGGCGTTGTAGTCCAGGCGTTTAGCAGGGTCTCAGTATCAATCCTGTCCTCAGGCACTCAAATCGATCGGCTTTTCCATGGCCTTTTTCTTAACTGAGTTCAGTTTAGCTCCCAATAACCACCTGGCCAACGCCGGCATTACCAAAATCGCACCGAGCATGTTCACGACAAACATAAAGGTCAATAAAATTCCCATATCTGCCTGAAATTTAAGGGGTGCAATCATCCACATACCAACCCCGACACCGAGCACGAGACCGGTAAAAATAATCGGTTTCCCGGTTAATCGCATGGCGTGATAGAACGATTCCTCGAGGGATTCACCGCGTTCAATGTAATCGTTCATACGGCTGTAAATGTACACCGCATAGTCCACTCCAACGCCCACACCCAGCGCCACTACCGGCAGGGTATTCACTTTTAGGCCGATCTCCAGTATGGCCATCAACGCGTAACAGAGCACAGACACCATAAACAGCGGCAGGATGATGCAGAGCATGCCGCCAAAGGAACGGAAGGTTATTAAGGTCAGCAGTATTATGGCGGCATATTCCCATACCATGATCGGGATTTGCGCTTCTTCTACCGCGACGTTAGTTGCAGCAATAATTCCCACGTTGCCTGCCGCCAGACGAGGTTTGAACAGCTCCGGGCCCAACGACGACTGAAACGCATTAATACCGGCAATGATCGTGTTTATCGTCTCCGCCTTGTGGTCCACTGTATAAATATTCACCGGCATCGCACTACAGGGGGCATTCATAAACTCGTCGCCGCCAGCGCCCATGTGATACAGGCTGGATGACATTGAACTTGAGTTGCGCGACAACTGATACCAGCGCGGACTGCCCTCGCTATTGGCAGCCAGTATCAGTTTCTGGCTATCCACGAGGGAAGCAACCGACTGTACACCTGGCAAATTGCGGATATGCCAGGCGAAGCGGTCGATCTCTTCCATGACATCGAAGTCGACGCAGGCATTTCCCTTGGATTCGATGATAACCGCCAGTTTGTCCACGCCGATAGAAAAACGTTCGCTAATAATTTGACTATCGACGTTGTAGCGAGCGTGTTCACGCAGTTCCGGTACACCGGCCTGCGAATCACCGATCTTAAGCCCGTCATTGGTAACCATACCCCAGGCCGTCAGTGCCACACAGATAACAACAATGATCAAAGCAGGGGTCGTACGAGTTAGCTTCGCGCATGACCGCCAGACAACATCAAGTCGACCTTCGCTCGCTTGTTGTCTGCTACGCAATCTATTGAGACTATCAACGTTACCGATATTAATAAACGACAGCAAAATGGGTAAGAGCACGAGATTGGTAAAAATAATCGCCGCAACACCCACGGTAGCGGCAATGGCCATTTCTCGAATAATACCTATATCGATCAATAGCACAGTCAAAAAACCAACCGTATCGCTCAACAGGGCTATGATGCCGGGAATGAACAGCGCCTGAAATGCCCGTTTGGCGGCGGTTAAGCCATCGACGCCAATGGGTGACGTCGGCGCGGGTACTATTGGCGTACCATCATCTTCCCAGGCGCCGCCGTACATGATTTCGTTGAGCCAGGCGTTAATTTTTTGAACCCCGTGGCTGACACCAATAGAAAATACGAGGAACGGCACCAGGATACTCATCGGGTCCAGACCGAAGCCCATCAGCGGCAGCAAACCCATTTGCCAGACGACCGCCACCAAACCACTGAGTAGCGGTAACACAGTAGCTTTGATTAAGCCCGTGTACCAATACAAAAATATACCGGTAAGAACAAAGGTAATGGCAAAAAAACCAATCACCACCCTCGCACCATCGGCAATATCACCCGTCGATTTTGCAAAACCGATAATTCTCACCTTGATTTTATCGGTTTCAATAACATCGCGAATCTTGGTTTCCATGTCAGCGGCTATCTGCTGATAATCAAGAGGCTCCCGCGTTGTCGGGTTAATATCCAACAGTTCGGTGCGGATCAGTGCCCCGGAAAAGTCGTTAGCAACCAGGCTGCCCAGACGCCCGGACTTGATGATATTGTTGCGAATGACTGGAAACCACTCAGGGGTCGGGCGAAACTCAGCAGGAACGACATTTCCGCCCTGGAAACCATCTTCTATCAATTCGATAAAACGGACATTTGGGGTCAGTATGGAAGTCACCGTGTGCCTGGCTACACCGGGAAGAAAAAACACCTCTTCATTGGCCTTTTTAAGCGCCGCAAAAAATTCTTCGGTAAAAATATCGCCTTCGTCAACTGTCAGTGCAATGATCAGCTGATTACCGCTACCAAATTCCTCACTGTATTCCTGCAACGTTTTTACATACGGGTGCTGCAGCGGCAACAGTTTTTCAAATCCCGCTTCCATACGAAGCGACGACGCGTGGTAAGCCATAAACACGCTGGTTGCCAGAAACACAATCAAAATTGGGATGCGGTTCGAAAACAGTCTTTCCTGGAACCAGGTGGTGATTTTCTTACTTTGTGACATCGCTACTACCTTAGTATGTTAACAATATTCTTCACTCGACCATCGTCAAGGGTGCAGTGTTGCACACAACATTTTAGTCAAACTTATAAACCTGAACGCCTCGAGTACCGAATAACAGCAACTCCCCTTCGCTGTGGCGCAAGCCTGATACCAGCGTATCAAACCCCTTATAAGGCAGTAGATCACTCACCACCGAGCCGCCTTTCGCCAGCGTCAGAATGGCGCCCATGGAACCGAGTAAAACCACATCACCGCCGTCCACTTCAACGCAGTCATAAATATTGGAAATAACACCGGTGGTTATCTTCTGCCAGTCCTGCCAGGGCTGTTGCGCACGATACACGTTGCCCCGCAAGCCGTAGAGCATTAAATCGCCTGAACTCAATTGTGTGACGCCAAAAAAAGTACCTGCGTAGGGTGACGGCCAAACATCCCAGCGCGCCTCTTCAGTGTCTGCAGCAGGATCATAAAGTAGAATTGTGCCCAGCTCGCCAACAATCAACAGCTTGCCATCAAGCACCAGCAGCGCGTTAAAATTTGGCTCCGGCTCCATACCGAGGTCTTCAAGGCGATCATAGAGGGGATCAGTATCGACCGACGCCCAGGTCTCGCCACCGTCGGTGGTTTCCAGCAACAGACCGTAAGCGCCGGCTGCAAAACCGGTATGCTTATCCGTAAAAACAATATCCAGAATGGGTTTGGGGATGTCGCCACCCGGAATAGGATCCTCATATTGAATGCGCCAGTTTTCGCCGGCATCTTCCGTATGAAGGATCAACGTATCGTGACCGCCGGCCCAACCATTCTGGTCATCTATAAAAAAAACGTTGGTCAGCAAATTCTGTGTCGGCGAATTAGCCTGTCGCCATTCTGCTCCATCATCGGAGTAGACGATATTACCGTACAGGCCAACAGCCACATAGCGACCACCTGCTTTCACTGAGTCAGTTAGCAGCACTCTACTCGCCAGCGGCGAGGGTATTGCTGGCTTTTGAATGGACTCCGCCAGTGCCGTCGTCGTGATCCCAAGAGCAAAAACAAGCGCCACCGTCAGGTTCATCTGGTTCCTGAAAGACTGGCTTCGTTCTGGACGATCACTCTCAGGGGCTCTACGACATAAACGTTGTACAAATTTTGGTAATAGCATCTTGTAATCCACAGTTAGCAAATTCTAAATCGACAGTTCCACTATAATCACTGCATGTTTAATGCTGTTGACTACTGATGACAGGCGTTGCCGTATATCAGACAGCCAATTACTGAGTTTCAGATTAAACGCATAAAACCCGTTCAGGGATTGTTTAGGTATTTCGTTATTCGAGGCGGCTAAAAGTCAGCAACTGGCCTGATATTCATAACCGAGTACACTAAAAAATGGCTGGATAAACCAGCCATTTTTCGTTCCATTGCTTATTACGGGCTAACGAATGCCGTTTCTACGTACGGATGCAGGGGTGAAGTATTTATCTTCTGCGCGCCAGGAAAAATCAGGCGCTTTTTCCTTATCAAACATCAGCGCAAGCATACGGCCCGCATTCATATCGTACTGGACATCGGTGATCGGATGGAAAAACCCGACGTCATAAAACATGACGTTGTGAGACTCCCAATAACGCCAGGGTGCCATGCGACGATCGTATCCATCCACTGCCACGATCCACCAGGAGTCCTCGTCCAGATAAAACACCCGCTTACCATAATCATGGGAGGTGCCTTCCTTCAGTGTCGCTTCCAGTACCCACACCCGGTGCAGTTCATAGCGGGCATATTCCTGGTTAAGCTTGCCTGTGTTGGTAATCACTTTATCCGGTGTGGCATCCTTGGCCCACAAGCGGTACGCGTTATAAGGCACATACATTTCCTTGCGCCCCAGCAGTTTGTAACTGAAACGGTCATTGGGACCGTTAAAGCCAAACTTCTGATCCGTCGTTGCCAGACCATCGCTGGCCGTCAGCGGGTTGTCGTAAACGATTTGTGGCGCCCGCTTAACCCGACGCTGGCCCGGACTGTAGGCCCAGGCGGCACGAAAACGCTTGTTAAAAGTCGCCGGATCCCGTGCCAAAACCACCTGGCCAGCCAGTTTGGGGGGGGCTGTCAGGGTTTGATAGTACTGCAGCGAGTTCAAATTAACGTCGAAGTCTTCGTCCGCTATCTCCGGGTCAGAATAGGCCTGGTGCTGCTGCACATTCAATTTGTTGACGACATAATCGCCGCTAGGGGTTATCGCAAGCGTGGTCTCCCACGACTCCATCCAGGTATTAATCGGCTTGGTAGACTGATTGATAATCGCCTCATCACCGCTGTGGGGGATAGGAAATGCCCAGGCTTTGCGAGCGCCCTTATAACCGACAATACCCATACCAACGTCGGGCGCCGGATCTAACTCAGCGCGGTCGAGGTTTTTCAGGGCCGCTTCGTAGATATAAGGCTTGTAGACCACGGATCGGTGGGTCGGATAAACATTCATGTAAAAATCAGGGTAGGTCTGAAACATCAGTTTCTGGCCTTCTGACAGCTTGTCTCCGTATTCCTGGAAGTTCTGCGCAGTGATCTTGAACAGCACGGCGTCACCGGCAAAAGGATCGGGGTGGAACGTGCCCGGTTTAAAACCAGCTGGCGGCACAATGGGTTCGTTCTTCCACGCCGGGATGGTACCTTCGGCATTGCCCGCACGAATAGCGCCAGCAGCGGTTAACTCAGTGCCCTCGATACCAATTTTGGCGCGCTCTTCCGGCGTGACAGCAGCGATGGCAAGCCCCGCGGCTGTCGCCATGGAGATAGCTCCGGTCAGAGCGATCACACTCTTAAGCTTGTTCATTTTAATGATACTCATTGATCAACTCCTTAAAAGGCGTATTTGAAAACGACGGACACGAAGTCTTTGTCGTAACTGCCACCGGCGGTACCCAACCAGTTGACATATTGCAAATCCATCTGGGTTTTACCCAGGTAAT
>JBFJZC010000157.1:0-6851 GCA_041622295.1 Porticoccaceae bacterium | reverse complement strand
TCGCGAACAGGGTCTGTGGGATGACGAGCGAGGTAACAATTTCGCCGACGGGGGTGCGCCCTTTTACGACACCTACGAATGTGCAGATGGCAAATATATCTCCCTCGGTTCCATAGAACCGCAGTTTTACGCTCAACTCATGCAGCTGGGTGGCTTTGATGCCGAAGATCCTGTCTTCAAACAACAATTCAACAAGGCGAACTGGCCACGCAGCAAGGCACTCATGACCGAGCGCTTTCTTACCAAAACCCGTGACCAATGGTGTGAAATCATGCAGCAAAGCGACGTTTGCTTCGCCCCTGTGCTGGGTATGGATGAAGCACCGGATCACCCCCACAATATCGAGCGCAACCTGTTTGTCGAGGTCGATGGCTGGAAACAACCGGCCCCGGCGCCACGCTTTAACCGCACTGTGCAGGAGATCCAGGGACCAACGCCGATCATGGGCGCAGACACCCGGCAGGTCATGCTTGATGCTGGCTATAGCGACGACGAAGTGAGCAGGCTAATAACCAGCAATGCGGTTGCGGCGGCTTAGCACAAGCACCTAAGCGCTGAATGTTAGCCGTGCCAAAAATGGGATAACCCTATAGTATTGGGCAACGATTGACGAGATTGACCAACCAGTCGCTTAATAAAATAAACGTCACTTAATAATTAGAACCATGTGGGATCAGCTCAAGTACCCGCCGTATAGAGGAGCATGTTATGCAATTCACTTTCTCTGATGAACAGGAAGAGTTTCGTCTTATTGTCAGGCGCTTTATGGAAGCGAGGTCGCCCACCACGGAAGTCCGCAAACTCATGGAGACGGATCAGGGCTACGATAAAGCGGTGTGGCAACAATTAAGCCAGGAGCTGGGTTTGCCCGGCATCCACATCCCCGAAGAATATGGCGGACAGGGCTTTAGTTTCATCGAGCTGTGCATTGTGCTTGAAGAAATGGGTCGTGCCCTGCTCTGCGCACCCTACTTTTCGACGACTGCCCTGGCGGCGACTACCATCATAGAAGCAGGCAGCGACGAGCAAAAACACGCACTGCTGCCAGATATCGCATCCGGCCAGGTGCTGGCTACCCTCGCCATCACCGAAGCCAGCGGCAGCTGGGAATTGGGCAGCATTGAGCTGACCGCCACACGTGTTGATAATGGCTATGAACTCAACGGCGTGAAAAGTTTTGTGGTCGACGGCCATATCGCCGACCTGTTGATCGTTGTCGCCCGCACCCCCGGCACTTCTGGCGCCTTCGGCCTGTCGCTCTTCACCTTGCCCGGCCACGGCAATGGTGTAAAACGTCGACTGCTGCAAACCCTCGACCCGACGCGCAAGCTCGCACTCATTGAATTTACTCAGGCACCCGCCACCTTACTCGGCGAATTAAGTGGCGCGGGCACGACGCTGCCGCACATACTCGACCTTGCCGCCGTTGCGCTGGCCAGCGAAATGGTTGGCGGTGCCCAAAAGATGCTCCACTCGGCGGTTGAATACGCTCAACTGCGCATGCAGTTTGGCCGTCTGATCGGCTCCTTTCAGGCTATAAAACACAAGTGCGCAGACATGTTGCTAGAGATTGAGCTAGCTAAATCCACCGCCTACTATGCGGCAGCGGCAGCGGCGGAAAACACCGCAGACTTACCGGCGGTCGCATCATTAAGTAAGGCCTGCGCCTCAGACACGTACATGAAAGCTGCTGCAGAATGTATACAGATTCACGGTGGCATCGGCTTCACCTGGGAGAACGACACCCACCTGTATTTTAAACGCGCAAAAAGTTCTGAGGTGTTTCTCGGCGACCCAAATTATCACCGCGATCAGCTAGTGCTGCGCTGGGAGGATCAGGCATGACTGACACAAATACAGCAACGTCGAGCGAGCAGGACGTCCGCAGCGAAGTACGCGCCTGGCTCGAACAAAACTGGAATCCGAATTTATCTTTGCTGGAGTGGCGCAGTAAACTTATCGACTCCGGCTGGGGCTGTCCCGCGTGGCCGACGAGGTGGTACGGACGCGGATTAACCATCGGCCTGGCCGACGCGGTGGATGAAGAGTTTCGCAACATTGGCGCTGTTGGTGTAGCCAAGACCGGGGTCAGAATGCTGGCGGCCGCGACCATCCTCGAACACGGCTCCGATATGCATAAGGAAAAATTCCTGCGCCGTTTGCTCACCGGTGAGGATACCTGGTGTCAGTTATTCAGCGAGCCGGGCAGCGGCTCCGACCTGGCCGGGCTTACCACACGGGCTGATTTCGACGGCGAAAACTGGATCCTTAACGGTCAGAAAGTGTGGACCACCAGCGCGCACCATGCTCAGTACGGTATGTTATTAGCGCGCACGAACTGGGACGTGCCCAAACACCAGGGCATAACCTACTTCCTCATAGAGATGGAGCAGCCTGGAGTGGAAGTGCGACCTTTACGGCAAATGAACGGCCACGCTTCGTTTAACGAAATATTCTTTACCGACGCCAGGGTTGCGCCCGAGTTTATGGTCGGCGAAAAGGATAATGGCTGGAAGGTAGGGATGACTACGCTGGCCCACGAGCGTCGCCTGGCCGACGGCATTCGCTCCTGGGGTCGCGGCGAAAAAGGTAGTGGTCGCATTTTCGATGAACAAAAAGCCGAGATCGCCACCGTGATGGAACCCTACAAGTGGTACCCACAACGCGCTGGTCGTGTCGATTTGTTGATTGAGCGCGCGAAAATTACCGGGAAATTTCAAGACCCAACAGTGCGCCAGGCAATTGCCAGGGTCCTCATTATGGCCAAGGCCGCAGAGTGGACAGGCCGCAGGGTTAAGGCCGCGCACGCGTTAGGCCGACCACCGGGCCCGGAAGGCTCACTCGGCAAACTCGCTGGCAGCCATGTGGCACGACTTGCGGCCCAGGCACACACCCTAATCGCCGGCACAGATGCGATGTTGACCGGCAAGGACGGCGCATTAAACGGGCTGATCAGCGAAATACTGGTGTCGGTACCCGCTGAATCCATCGCTGGTGGCACCGATGAAATCCAGCGTAATATTATTTCGGAACGGGGGCTCGGCATGCCCAAGGAACCACGTACCGACGTTGACCGGCCATTTCGCGAGGTGCCAAAAAACACCGTCCGATAAACGGCCCGCCATGATCACCGATCCGTTTTTTTACCTCTGCGCTATACCAGCAGTGTTGATTTTCGGCATGGCCAAAGGTGGTTTTGGTGGGGGTATCGCTGTTATCTCCGTGCCGCTGCTATCCCTGGCCCTGCCACCCGTGCAAGCAGCAGCTATTATGCTACCCCTGTTACTGATTATGGATGCCGTAGCGGTGTGGAGTTTTCGTGGCAAGTGGAGCGCGATCAACCTGCGCTTCACGCTACCCGGCGCGATAGCGGGCATTGCCGTCGGTGCGTTTACCTTTCGCTACCTGTCAGACGATGCGATCCGGATTTTAATCGGCGTTGTCGCCGTAGTGTTTTGCCTGAACTACTGGTTACAGCCAGCCCTCGAGCGGGAAGCTGAACCGAGCATATTCCATGGCAGCCTGTGGGGCACCCTCGCCGGCTTTACCAGTTTTGGCATTCACGCAGGCGGTCCACCGATGAGTATTTATCTGTTGCCGCAAAAAATGGAAAAAACTCTCCTGATGGGCACCTTTGCGGTGTTTTTTGCGGTCGTCAATGTGGTCAAACTGATCCCCTATACCTGGCTCGGGCAATTCGACAAAACCAATCTGTTAACAGCCGCAGTCCTGATGCCCCTGGCCCCGGTCGGTGTGCGCCTCGGCTATTTCCTGTTGCACAGGATCAGTGAGCAGCTGATCTATCGCCTCTGCTATTTTTTTCTCTTTGTGGTCGGCGGCAAACTTTTGTATGACGGCATTTCGGGCACGATGGGCTAACCTTGCGTATGGCGGCACGGCGGTAACATTGCGACGCTAGACACCGTCATGTATAACTCACTGTCGTCGTTTTACTATGGAGGGAATCTATGGGCATTGAAATTGGTGGCCTGTTCGGACTACTGATCCTGATTGCCGATGTGTGGGCAATCGTAAAAACGGTCAATAGCACGGCAAGTACCGGTGTCAAAGTGACCTGGATTGTGGTGATTTTGTTACTGCCCATACTTGGACTGCTGTTGTGGTTATTGCTGGGACCCCGTGGACCGTAAATTGTGAGCCTTAAATTAAGGCTCATTACCGCCTCCCCACCACAGTGATTAAGTTTTACAGCCGATGTGGTCTGACCGAGATCATAGCTGGACAGACGCTGATATCCGGCATTTCCAGGTTTACCAGCAGTGCTACACGTCCAGATCTCAATACGGACTTAACTACTACAGGCGCAGTTACGCATTTACACAGGCTCAGTTACGCACCCGAGCAAAATGCCAGGCCAGGGCGATGCTCGTAAGCAGGGCGCCCGAACCGGTAATTAAAGTGTCTATGTTTAACCCGACACCAAACGCGCCTATTTCGAACAATAGAACATAGCCGATAACAAAATTGGTGAAACCCCATAGCACATTGACAACCGCCGATGATTCGCCGACGCCAGGCGGCCGGGCAAAGGGGCTTTGAAAGGAATTACCGGAAATTCCCTGAACAAAGTGTGGAACACCGTTAACCAGGAAGAATCCTGCAAAGAAGTGGGCTATATATATCGCCATGTTTGTCCCCCGGTTTAACTAGAAAACGCACTCACCACTGATCAACCTTTGTTTTTTAATTTATGTTGTTTTTAGTTATGTTGATGCCCAAATAAAACCCCAGAATAAACATCCTTACAGCAGTAAGCGGCGAATATCACCCAACGAATTAACCAGCTCCGTCATAAATCGACCAGCATCACCGCCATTAACTATGCGGTGATCATAGGATAATGACAGGGGCAGCATATTGCGCGGCGCAAACTCAGAACCGTTCCACACCGGCTTTATCTGGGCTTTGGAAACCCCGAGAATTGCCACCTGCGGCGTATTAACCACCGGCGTAAATCCCATGCCACCTATCGCACCCAGACTGGACACAGTGAAACAACCACCCTGCATTTCGTTTGCAGTCAGCTTACCGTCACGGGCTTTGATCGCCAACTCGGCGACTTCTGCAGCCAGCTGCCACAGGGTCTTTTTATCAACATCACGTATTACTGGCACCAGCAGGCCGCGCGGTGTATCCACAGCCATGCCAATATGAATGTAGTGCTTTTGAATATAGTGTTCGCCATCGCTCACCAGCGAACGGTTTAACACCGGGTTATTGGCCAGTGTTGCTGCGCAAGCTTTAAGAATTATCGGCACCGGTGTCATCTTCACGCCGCGCGATTCACCCTCACTTTTAAGTGACTGTCGAAACAGTTCCAGCTCGGTGATATCCGCATCGTCAAACTGCGTGACATGTGGCACGTTGAGCCAACTCCGGTGCATATTTGCCGCGGTGAGCCTGCCGATCTTGCTCATCGCCACCTGTTCGATCTCGCCAAACTGGCTAAAGTCAGTGTCCGGCACGGCAGGAATCACTCCACCTGTCGGCTGTCCCCCCGTTGGCGATTGCGCCATGCGCGTTTTGACAAAAGCCTGTACATCTTCCTTGAGCAGACGTCCACGAGGGCCCGTACCCGTAATTGCCAGCAGGTCTACGCCGAGCTCACGGGCCAGTTGCCGCACAGCGGGTCCCGCGTAAACATCACCCGGGGATTTACTTTCAGTGTCCGCCTGGTCCGGCTGCTGACGGGTCGCGGCGACGCTGGTCTGCGCTGCTGAGACGCCAGGACTAGCCCCGGGGGCAACCTGAGGAACAGTTTCAGGAACAGTTTCAGGAACAACATCAGGAACATTATTACGAGCGTCCTCAGGTACAGCGGCTGGCGCTGATTCCAGCGGGGTGGATTTCGCTTCGGTATCGTCATCAACCGAATCAGGACTACCGCTGGATTGGGTCTTCGTTGACGACGTAGATGGCTCTGCGTCCGACTCCGCAGACGGCTCGCCCGACGGTTCAGCAGACGGCTTATCCTCGGCGGAAACCTCCATTTCGACCAGTACGTCACCAGCTTTGGCAATCTTGTCACCTTCCTTGACGAAGAGCTTGAGGACTTTGCCCGCGCTCGGTGCAGGAATTTCCATCATTGCCTTATCAGATTCGAGTACCACCAGGGTCTGATCAACCGCGACGTTATCACCAACGGCGACCGACACCTCTATGACCTCTACTTCCTCAGCGCCACCGAGATCAGGAACAACAATGGTTTGGCTGGTCACCGGCCACTCCTTAAGATGCTTGTTGCATGCCCATCCAACACAACCTGAGCCCAGCAATACCGCCCTGTGGTTGTGGTCTTAGATATAACGGTGACAGGCGCACCGGCCAGTGTCGCATCAGTCATTTTCACACCAGCTATTGTCACACCAGCTATAGTCACACCAGCTATTCTCACACCAGCTATAGCCACACCCGCAGTCACGGTGAAAACGCTCATAGCAGCACCGGGTCTATTTTTTCCGGATCGATACCCAGCGAGCTTATCGCTCCAATCACGACGCTCTTTTTGATTCGCTCCTGATGATAAAGCGCGTACAGGGCGGCCAGCGCAATATAACGGCGATCTACCTCAAAAAAGTCGCGCAATTTGGCCCGCGTATCGCTGCGGCCAAATCCGTCGGTGCCCAACGTGTAATAATCATCGGGGATAAATGCGCGCAGCTGTTCGGTATAGGCCTTCATATAATCCGTGGCGGCGATCACCGGACCGTCGTGCCCCGTCAGTTGCTGCGTAATATACGGCTGCCTAATTTTCGCGCCCGGATGCAGCATGTTCCAACGGGTACAGCTCTGACCATCCCGCGCCAGTTGATTGACGCTGGTCAGGCTCC
>JBFJZC010000156.1:0-6867 GCA_041622295.1 Porticoccaceae bacterium | reverse complement strand
CTGTCCCTGGACAGGCATCAATACGACCTTATCGTATCGGCCATCGAGTCTCTGGAGGAGGAGGAAAAAGGCCGACTCAAACCGGTCTATGAAGCGCTGGATGCCGAGTATGATTATGGCGTTTTAAGGTGTGTACAGGCGTCAATTTAGCCCGCTTTACGGGCGGCTGCCACATCAATACCGTCATCCCGCAGCCACACATACAGTCCGGGAATAACGATCAGCGTCAGCACCGTCGACGACGCAAGGCCGAACATCAGCGACACCGCCATGCCGTGAAACATCGGGTCCGGCAAAATGAACGCCGAGCCGGCAATACCGGCAATTGCGGTAAGGATGATAGGTTTAGCACGGATGGCACCGGCTTCGATCGCGGCCATACGCACCGGCATACCTTCCCGGCGCTTGGCATGAATAAACTCTATTAACAGTATGGAATTGCGCACCACGATGCCGGAAAGCGCAATCAAACCAACCGTTGATGGCATGGAAAAGGTCGAGTCCATAATCCAGTGACCAATGATAATTCCTGAAAAACCCAGGGGCACGGGCACCAATACCACCAGCGGTGTTTTAAAGCTACCGAACTGCCCGACAACTAAAATATAAATACCCAGCAACGCAATGGCAAAACTCACACTAAGATCTGAAAAAGTTTCGTTGGTCACATCCCACTCACCCATCCATAACATTGACGGCTTGCTCTCGTCCTCTGGTTGCCCGGAAAATCGCACCTCAAGCGGTTCACCTCCCGGCCACTCCATGTCGTTTATGATGCGCTTGACGTCGTTCATCGCGTAAACGGGCGCATCTGTAGGCTCCCCGCGAATACCTGCAGTGACCATATCGGCGAAGTGGCCGTCACGGCGATAGATAGGATACGAAGCTAGCTCGGTTTTAATTTCAACCACATCCCCCAATTCGCGGATTTCACCGCTCAATGTGGGAATCGGTGTCGATAATATTCGTTCGCTTAGAAACAGCGATTCCTTGCCCTGCCGCAACACAACGGGGATGGGGTTTCTACCCTCGCCGCGCTGGGAATAACCCAGGTCGACCCCACCCAGTAGGGCCGCCAGGGTTTCATAAACGACCCCCTCATCAATGCCGTAAAACTCCAGGTTTTCCTGGGCAATCACGATCCGCAAACGCATGGCCGGTTCACCAAAAGAGTCGTCACTTTCAGTGAGCTCAGGCACCCTGTCAAAAGCCTGCCGAACCTGACGCGCCGTAGCCCGCCGCGTGTCAGCATCCGGGCCATAGATTTCTGCCACCATGATGTAAGGCGCTGGTGGCCCCGGCGGCGCCTCAACAAGCTCTATAGACGTTTTGTCCGGCATATCCAAAGCCTGTAACCGCGCCCTGACTTCCATCGCGATATCATGACTTTGCCGATCACGCTCCCATTTCGGCGTAAGGTTAAGGCGTAATTCCCCCTGCTCCGGCAAATTTCTCAAGTAGTCCTGCCGCACCAACCCGAAAAAATGGTAGGGTCCTGCCGTTCCCGCGTAAAGCTGCATATTTGTGATCTGGGGAATGTCGCCCACCAGCTTTGCGGCATCTACTAACACACGCTCTGTGGCTTCGAGTGCCGAGCCCTCGGGCAAATCAAACAGCACCTGTATGTCCTGCTTATCATCAAACGGCATAATTTTGAAGATCACCAACCGATAGTAAGGCAGCAAAAACGTTAGTAAGGTAAACACTACAACGCCCAGCAAGGCCAGTTTGGCTCTGCCGGGTGTGAGCAGGACACCGCTAACCACCCTGCGATAAACAACGCCAAATATACCGCCCTGGGCAACTCGCAAATCGGCTGACTCTGCTTGCTGATCCTGCTCTGGCCTCTCACCTTCAGGGTGACCGTCGCCGACATCGTCGCCGCCGTGACGCAACTTAAGCATTGCCCAGGGCACCACCATCAGTGCCAGCAATAGCGAAAAGATCATGGCTGCCGATGCGGATATGGGTATCGGCTTCATAAAGGGTCCGTTAAAGCCGGTGCTGTAAAGCATGGGCAACATTGCCGCCACCACGGTAAACGTGGCGATAATGGTGGGGTTGCCGACCTCCGCAACCGCCTCGATAGTCGCCTGCCGCCAGCTCCGTCCGTTTAACATCTTCCAGTGGCGCGATATATTTTCGATCACGACAATGGCATCGTCAGCAAGGATCGCGATAGCGAATATAAGACCGAACATGGTCAGGCGGTTAAGCGTGATATCGAGCAGCCAACACACAAAAAATGTCAGCAGGACAGTCGCTGGAATGACAACCAGAATGACCAGGCCTTCACGCCAGCCCAGAAACAGCGCCATGATTATCACAATCGCACCGGTTGCCAGCAGCAGATGCCCCATCAGTTCGTTGGCCTTGTGCTTCGCCGTGTCCCCAAAATTCCGGGTTACTTCGACCTGGATCTCATCGGGAATCAGCCGGCCCCGCACCAGCGCAAGCCGCTTCAACACATCTTCACTGATCTGCACACCGTTCGCGCCCTTGCGTTTGGCAATCGCCAGACTGACAGCCGGCAAGCGCTCAAACGTTTTTACACCGTTGTCATCGACGACCGGCAACATCTGCCGGACACTGTGCTCCTCAAGGCTCGCTCCGATAACTATTTTTGCCACATCACGCAAATACACCGGGCGGCCGTCATGCGTAGTAATCACCAGCAAGCCGATGTCAGTGGCACCCTGCAAGGTCTGCCCGGCAAGCACCGACATCGCCTTACCATCGTGACGCAAACTGCCCGCCAGAAAGGCCTGATTGGCATTGCGCACCTTTGCGACGACCTGATTCAGGGGCACACCGTAGAGCGACAGCAACTCCGGATCAGGTTCAATGCGAATCTCGCGTGGGTGCCCGCCAACGATGTAGGTCAGGCCAACATCATCGACTTTGATAAGCTCGTGCTTCAATTCTTCCGCAAGCTCATGGAGCATATCTGTGGTCCACCGACCCTCATTGCCGGACAGGGGCGAAAGGGTCAGAACGATGACCGCGACATCGTCAATGCTGCGACCGATAACCAGAGGTTCGGCTATATTGGCAGGCAAACGGTATTTGTTAACGTCAATGGCATCATTAATACGCGCAATGGCGGAATCATCATCGTGACCAGTATCAAAACGCACAGTGATGGCGATGCCGTCATCTCGCGTCATCGAGTAAATATGCGCGACGTTGTCGATACCCTTGAGAATATCCTCAAAAGGCTTGGTGACCAGCTCGACGATATCTTCGGCTTTCAGGCCAGGGGCAGACACCAGAATATCGACAAAAGGCACGGTGATCTGAGGTTCTTCTTCACGAGGCATGCCGGATAATGCTATGCCGCCCAATACCGCAGCGATAACCAGAATCAACGGGGTTAACGCTGATTGAATGAAAGCCTGACTCAGGCGCCCCGCTACACCCAGGGACACGTTCAGTCTACCGCTTTGCTTGTTGCGACTGCGGGTTGCCCGCGCTGTTTCACGAGCACATCGCCATCACGCAAACCCGACAGTATTTCAATACCACCCGCCATAGCCTGACCGGGCTGTACCACGACTTCAGCGCCATTGGCCAGATACACGTAACTGAGGCCGTAACGACGATGAATGTACTCACTCCCAATTACGAAGGCCGGGCGTTGATCCGTCGCCACCCAGACGCGTGCACGCTCACCAACAAAAAAATTGCCAAGCCCTTCGACCACTACATCGGCGACAACACGGCCATTGTCCAGCTCCGGATAAACCTGCGAGATAACACCCTCTTTGCGGGGGCTGTCTCCTTGTGCGCCTTCGCCAACGACCCCCTTCTCGCCCAAAGCCTCCCCAACCAGAAAGCCACTTTCAAGCATACCCCGCTCGCCCACCTGTACCGTGTCCCCCAGCCGGATAAAACGCGCATGACGCTCTGGCAGCAGCAGTCGCAGTACATAATTCTCTGCCGCTATCTCGGCAATTACCTCCCCTGCGAGCAGAACGGCCCCCTGCGTCACATGCACCTTAAGCACGCGACCACTGGCGGGCGCCAGGATATCACCTTCAATTTGCGCTTCACGGACGACAGCCTTGTCCGACTTGACTGCTGCAATGTCCGCAGTCACCACGTCGACCTGGGTTTTCGCCTCATCTAGCGCTGACTGACTGATCTTGCCCAACGTATACAGCTTCGAATAGCGCTCCAACGTAGTTTCGGCCAACTGCAGCTGCGCTTCGAGTGACTGCAACTTTGAGGCTATCGCGGCAATTTGCAAAGGCTGTTTAGCGTCACGGACGCGCGCCAGCTTTTGTCCGGCGGCAACCATATCGCCTTCATCAACCAACAGCTCAACAAGTGTGCCGCCGATTCTCGCCCGGGCCTGGGTTACATCAACGGTCTGCACGGTTGCAAACATCGATTTTAGATCGTTAACGACCTGACGCTTTACCGTCAACCGACCTTCCTCTGCAATCGCCGCCGATCCATAAGAATTCAGACTCAACAACACGAGGAGGCTTACCGCAAATAAACTACCTGATCCTAAACGCTCACAACCCGACATAACCATCCTGATTTTTATGTAAACCTGATTTTTAAAAACCCTGCCTTTGAGAGTATTTTTGGGTCGGCAATAGCTAAGGTTACTGTCAAGTGCGTCACCTGAACCCTTCTTGTCCGAAACAGATATTGCGCGCCACTGTTAATATGTGCTACCCGGCATTTAAAGTGCTACCGGTACCGTAACACGTTGACTAAACAAACTTTTTCGCCCGTAAGACTAGCGTTATTGCTAAGGCCATGGCAACACCTAACTCAGCTCGGAGAGCAATTTTATTGAGAAATATTTTGTCAGATTTTCTTATGGCGCAGGCCAGATATTGAAAAGCTCACCACAGACAACCCGGTGATTGGTGAACCGAAAGTATGCGCCAGCTACTCCCGAATCAACAAGACGACATTATCGAAAGCAATAAAATTCTCTAATGAAGGGGATCCAGGGCAAAAAACCGTATTCGGTTCTGCCGCAGCGAGAAACCCAGGCAAGATCGATCGCCGAGCTTACGGCTGCTGATTTTTTAAAGCTGAGTAATAGCGAGCGGCTTCCTTTATCTCTTCATCAGTCAGATCAACAGTAACTTTCGACATGGTGCTGTCGTCAATCACCCCACTGCGATGCGCGTACAGTTTGCGTTCAATTTCTTCCTGACTCATGCCGCTGATGTTCGGCCACTCCGGATAGACCGCCCTGCCTTCGAGGCCGTGGCAGGTAGCACAGCGTCGAATAACCGCCGTCTGCCCTGCAGAACCGATTTCGTTTTCCAGTGATGTAATGAAGTTGACCACATGCCAGATTTGTTCTTCTGAAAGCACGCCACGAAACGCCGGCATTACATTTCTACCCGCGGCGATTTTCCAGGCGAAGGTGCCTGGGGATTGCTTGCCAGCCATGCGCAGAAGATTGGCCGGTTGATTATTTAACGTCAGGCCAATAACGCCATTGCCTTCGCCCCAGTAGCCGTGACACGCCTGACAATGCTCTGCAAAGAGCTGTTTGCCAACGGTGACAGATTCCACGTCGTAGCGGACGGGGTTCGTTTTTTCTGCTTCGACAGTCGGCGCGTGCCAGGCGGCATCGCCGCCCGCAATTGCCGTTACATTAATGCACCAGATAAAACCGACCAACAGCCCAGTTTTTACGCAGTGTCGAACACGAATAATCATGGATGAAACAACCTGTAATCAGCAAGACCATCGACCAGCAAAATCGCTGCCCGTCGAGCACGCGCTCATCCTAGCATCCCTGTCAAAGTTGTTTAACCAGCAATTTTTTCGAAAACTCCCAGCTTCTTCTGCGTCCCGATGATGCCGCTTTTGTAGATCGCTTCAATCATCGGCTCCACCTCTGCCAACGGCACCGTGCCATCGGGCTGAAAGCTGCTACCCCACTCAACGCGGCAACTTTGTGGGCCGGTTTCAAAAACCCGGAACGTGGACAGGTAGTGGGTTATCGGCAATGGCGCATCGCCCAAAATCGAATAACTCATCATCATGTTTGCTTCGTCCAGGGCTTCGCAGCGCTCTTTCACCGTGCCGGTTGGCGTTTTAATGGTGCGCACCGCCAACAGCCCCTCGCCTTCCAGGGTCAAATCGTCGGGGCCCATACCCCTCATGATATTGCCAATTCCACCGAAGTCGGATAGTAATGTCCAGACCTCGCGAGCAGGCGCTTTGATATCTCTCTTGATCATGACTGATGCCATGGCATGTCTCTCCTTCTACAGGTGTTATGGTTAAAATCGGACCGTTGAGCCAGCTTTTCGACGAAAAATGTCTATAGTAGATAGCACGGCCAATGGAACCTGGCAAATTTACCATCATCGACATCCCGTGTGGCAGGAGGTAGCAATGGAATATACCAGGCTGGGCAATAGCGGTCTTACCGTATCACGTATTTGTCTGGGTTGTATGAGCTACGGCGAGGGCGGCTGGCGTGAGTGGACGCTCGATACGCAGGCCGCACGTGAACATTTCGAAGCCGCTCTGGGGGCCGGTATAATTTTTTTTGATACCGCCGATATCTATTCAAATGGCAGCAGTGAAGAAATTACCGGACACTGGCTAGGCGAAATGGCCAATCGCGATGATGTAGTGGTTGCGACCAAGGTTCACGCCCCCATGGGGCCGGGCCACAACCGCCATGGGCTGAGCCGCAAGCACCTCATCGAAGCCTGCGAAAACTCGCTGCGCCGACTCAATATGGACTACATCGATTTATATCAGATTCATCGTTGGGATTTCAGCACGCCCATTGAAGAAACCCTGAGCGCTCTGGATACGCTGGTTAGCAGCGGCAAAGTTCGCTATCTGGGTGCCAGCAGCATGGCTGCCTGG
>JBFJZC010000155.1:0-6880 GCA_041622295.1 Porticoccaceae bacterium | reverse complement strand
GCCTGTGGGCTGTGGTTAAATAGCGATTCTACAGGGCCAAGCCCTCCAAGCAACATACGGACTCACCCAGGGGACCTCCCAAATCATGCGTTTAGCAACTATTTTACTGGCAGCTTTGCTTCTTGTTAGCGGTTGTTCGTGGATGCCCTTCGTAGACTCCGAAAAGGAAATCAAGGAAAAAGAGGCCAAGGCGCTGGAAGGTTTAAGCGAGAAGGAGTTTTACGATCGTATCCAGCGTAATCTACAGTCCCGCAACTGGGCTGATGCCATCGCCAACCTGCAAGGATTTGAAGCGCAGTTCCCTTTTGGCAACTATGCCGAGCAGGCACAGCTCGAACTGATCTACGCTTACACCGAGTCGATGGACTATCCCGCTGCCATTGCCGCCGCCGAGCGTTTTATCCGACTTCACCCTCGTCATCCAAATGTTGACTACGCATACTATATTAAAGGGTTGGCCGCCATCTCCCAGAGCAAAGGCCTGTTTTCAAATTACATGCCGATCGATGAAACACGGCGCGACCCGGGAGATGCCCGCCAGGCCTTCGCCAGCTTTAGCGAACTGCTTAGCCGCTATCCAAACAGTGCCTATGCGGCAGACGCCAGAAAAAGGATGGTACACCTACGCAACATGCTGGCCCGCCACGAAATCCACGTCGCAAACTATTACTTTAAACGCGGCGCATACCTCGCCGCTGTTAACAGGGGTCGCTACGTCGTTGAAAACTTTCAGCAAACGCCAGCCGTGCCCGATGGCCTGGCGGTGATGGCGCAGGGCTATCACATGATTGGCCTCCTCGATCTAGCCAACGACGCAGCTCAGGTACTGGCTATCAATTATTCTGACCACCCGTCACTGGACAAGCAGAGCCAGTTCAAATACCAGCAACATGTCGTACTGGATGATAAAAGCTGGCCAAGCCGGCTGACGCTGGGTTATTTCAAGACCGAAAAACCGCCTTTTTTCGACAGTCGTACGACTTACGACCCGGTGCAGAAATCACTGGCTGAGTTGAAAAACGAAACCGGTGCCCCCGATCACATGCAGGCAGCATCGCCAACTCATCGCTCCTGGCTTAACCGGATTTCCTTTGGCATTCTGAACTGACGCTAAACTGACAAAAACTCCCTCAGTTAGCAAAAACTTGTCGGGGTGCCTAGCGCCGCGGGATAAAGCTGTCATGCGCGCCCGGCAAAACGCTTGCCGACCGGCCCTCAGCCTGTCAGGCAAGGCTAAACGCTAATCACCCGGTCGCCAACCGTTAGTAATTGGGTAACGTCGATCCCTGCCAAAGCCTCTTTCACTGATACGAATGCCAACCGCCGCCTGGCGACGCTTGTACTCGTTGAGGTCAACCATGCGCACGATTCGATTGACGTCATCCGCAGAAAATCCCCGGTTAATAATGTCCTGCGCAGCCATGTCCTTTTCGATATAGAGTCCTAGTATCTGATCCAGGATGTCGTAGGGGGGCAGAGAGTCCTCATCAATTTGATCAGGTGCCAGTTCTGTCGAGGGCGGCCTGCTAATTGTCGACTCGGGGATAACCGGAGAAATACTGTTGCGGTACCTGGCCAGATCAAAAACCTGCGTTTTGGGCACGTCTTTAAGCACATCCATGCCGCCGGCCATATCCCCGTACAAAGTCGCGTAGCCAACCGCCATTTCACTTTTGTTACCTGTCGTCAGTACGAGATAACCCTTTTTATTGGAGATGGCCATCAGTAACACGCCCCGCGTTCGGGCCTGTATGTTTTCCTCAGTTTTGTCTTTCTCGGTACCGGCAAACTCCTCTTCAAGTGCCGCACAAAAAGCGTCGTATACCGGCTCAATCCCAATAATCTTGTAGCTAACACCCAGCCGCCGGGCTTCGTCCTCCGCATCATCTAGACTAAGCTGTGAGGTATAGCGAAACGGCATCATCACCGCCTCGACCCGATCAGCACCGAGAGCATCGACGGCTATGGTCAGGGTGAGTGCCGAATCGATGCCACCGGAAAGGCCGAGCACCACTCCTCTAAAACCATTTTTATTAACGTAGTCGCGGACCCCTGTCACCAACGAGTTATAAACAGCGGGCAACATTGCCGGCGTCGGCGCAATGTCCTGGGGCGGCACATGCACAGTATCGTTATCGAGCTCCAGCACGACACCGAACAATCCCTCTTCAAACAAAGGCGCCTGAAAACACAGATCGCCCGCCGCATCAACTACCATGGAGCCGCCATCAAAGACTAGCTCATCCTGGCCACCGACCTGGTTCACATAGACAACTGGCATGTCACCCTCACGGGCGCGAGATGCGACCGTGTGCTGTCGTAACTGCTGTTTGTTTTTGTGGAATGGCGAGGCATTAATATTCACCATCAACCTGGCGCCAGCAGCCTTCGCTGCGGCCATTGGTTCAGGCGACCAGATATCCTCACAGACGGTCAACGCAGTCCTGATGCCATACAGATCGAGCACACAGACCTCGCTGCCCGCTTCAAAATAGCGCTTTTCGTCAAAAACCTGGTAGTTGGGCAGGCAATTCTTGGCATACTGGGCGATCAGTTTGCCATTCTGAATAACCCCCGCCATGTTATACAGCACGCCGTTTTGCTGCCACGGATAACCCAATACCACGGTAATACCAGTACACGCCGCCTCCACTTCACGGAGCGCCCGCTCTATCCGGGTCTGCATACTACCCCGTAACAAGAGATCTTCCGGCGGATAGCCACAGAGCACCAGTTCGGGAAAAATCACTAAACCTGCAGAAAATTTGTCCCGTGCACTTTGTAGCGCTGTGATAACTTGTGCGGTGTTACCGGGAATATCGCCAACAACGGGGTTAAGTTGGGCGAGGACGATCAGTAGTTTGTTCATAAACACGTCAATGAAGCGATGAATCGGCCGGGCATTTTCGGCTAAAATTCGCGCTATAGCAAAACGGACTCCATCATGGCGAGCATCGATAAAGCGATGACCCATCCGCCCGTGCCCACAGGGCTGGTCAGGGTATACGCCTACTACCGCTTTTTCCTGGCGGCCTTACTACTGGGTCTGTTTTTCTCAGGTGTCGCATCCAGCATTTTCGGCACCTTTCTTCCTGGCCTTTTTTTTACGGCAGCTGCCGGTTACGTCGGCTTAACATCGCTATGCCTCGGCTTACTGCTGAGGGCGAGGTTTTTCTGCGAACGCTATATTTTATTTCTAAATCTTCTTGCCGATATCGCGATCCTGAACCTGTTGATGTTCAGCAGTGGCGGCCTGAGCAGCGGCATAGGCTTTCTCCTGCTGGCCGCGGTGGCCACCGGATCACTTATTTTTACCGGCCAAATGGCGCTTTTCCTCGCCGCCTTCGCCAGCATACTGGTCATCGCCCAGGCGCTCATTGCAGTGGTGGTGTTTCAAGCTAACAGCAGCAGTCTCTTCCCCTCGGGCTTACTTGGCGGCCTGTTGTTTCTCATAGCGCTGCTCTTCCGCAGCCTTAATCGCCGACTGCTTGACTCGCAAAGTATAGCGACACGGGAAGCTGACCAGGCCGCACACCTGCAGCGACTTAATGAGCTCATCGTTAATCGGATGCGCACCGGTATCATCCTGGTGGACACCGCTGCTCAAATCAAACTTATCAACAGCGCGGCCGTGGAGCACCTCGGCGGACACAAACCCGGTGCCCCTCTGGCAGTCGGTGTGTTCCTTAGAACCATTCCGGAACTGTTCAAGCAGTACGAGCGCTGGCAAGCTTACCCGTGGCTACGCTGCCCCCCGCTGTCAATAGATAACTCAAATACAGAAATTCAGTGTAACTTTGCCCGCCTGGAGGAGCACGAGGGCTGGCACACAATGATTTTTATAGAAGACACCCGTTCAACCGCACAAAACGCGCAACAATTAAAACTCGCCTCACTGGGTCGCCTGGCGGGTAGTATTGCCCATGAAGTTAGAAACCCTCTGGGGGCAATCAGTCATGCCGCGCAATTAATGGCAGAACAGGCACAACTGCCACCTTCCATGCGGCAACTCACCGACATCATCAACCGCCACTCGGAACGCGTAAACCTGATCGTCGACAGTATCATGCAGTTGTCACGCCAGCAGGCGCCCGCGTTTCAGAAGTTACATCTGAATTTGTGGTTAACAAGGTTTATTGAAGAGCATGCTGATGCGAACGCAGAACCTGGCGTCATAGAAATTTCGGCTTTGGACAAACCGATGCAGGTCCTGTTCGACCCAGTTCACCTCAATCAGGTAATGACCAATCTGATAGACAATGCGCACCGCTACAGCGCTGACGAAACCGGCGAACGATGGGCAAAAATAGTCTGCCTCTTTGAACCAGGCACACTTCTGCCCTGCCTTGATGTTTACGACCGGGGACCTGGCGTCGACGAAAAACACCTTGGCCAGATATTTGAACCGTTTTTTACCACATCACATAGCGGCACTGGCCTCGGCCTTTACCTGGCGCGAGAACGTTGTGAATTCAATTTTGCCACCTTGACTTACCGACCGAGAAGCGGGCAAACGGCGGGCTGTTTCAGAATTACCTTTGCCCATCCCAACCAAACTTTACCCGGAATAACCGATGACAAAACCGATCGCGCTGATCGTTGACGACGAACCAGACATCCGACAATTACTCGGCATGACACTAAACCAGCTTGGTATTGACGTGGTGGAAGCACCCGATCTCACCGCGGCATATCAAAAACTACAGAAGGCTACGTTCAACCTGTGCCTGACGGATATGCGCCTGCCAGACGGCGATGGCCTGGCACTCATCGACCACATTCAGCAGCATTACCCACATTTACCCGTTGCAATGATCACCGCTTATGGCAATACCGATATCGCCGTCGAGGCGCTTAAACGAGGTGCTTTCGACTTTGTCAGCAAACCGATCCAGCTGCCTAAATTAAGGGCTATGGTCAACGCAGCCCTGGAGCTGGGCACTGAGAAGAATCCAGACAGTTTCCAGCAGGGGCAGTTTATTGGCAGCTCAAGCGTTATGGAAAACCTGCGTGATCAAATTTCTCGCGTCGCGCGAAGTCAGGCGCCAATTTATATATCGGGTGAATCGGGTAGCGGCAAAGAAGTAGTCGCCCGCACTATTCACTATCAGGGACCGCGATCAAACGGGCCTTTTATTCCTGTCAATTGCGGGGCAATACCCTCCGAGCTGATGGAAAGCGAGTTTTTCGGCCACAAAAAAGGCAGCTTTACCGGCGCGTATCAAGATAAACAGGGCTTGTTCCAGGCCGCCGACGGCGGCACCCTGTTTCTTGATGAGGTCGCGGATTTACCCCTGTCTATGCAGGTTAAACTGCTCCGAGGCATTCAGGAAAAAGCGATACGCCCGGTTGGTACGGATACCGAACACCCGGTGGACATTCGAATTCTTAGCGCATCGCACAAGAACCTGACCAGAGAGGTGGAGCTAGGGCATTTCCGGCAGGATTTGTTTTACCGAATTAACGTTATTGAGATTCACGTGCCAAGCCTGCGCGCGCGATCCGAAGACATACCGGAACTGGCACAGCTATTCCTCGATAGAAGCGCGACGGAGTCAGGTGTCGCCACGCCCCAGATTGACCCTGCTGCCATGTCGGCCCTGATGAAACACGCCTTCCCCGGCAATGTCAGGGAACTGGAAAATACTGTAGAAAGAGCCTTTACCCTGTGTAACGGCAAGACCATCAGCATTGATGATCTTCAGTTAAAAACAGCGCACATGGATGAGATGCCAGCGAACCTGAATCGCGGCAATGATGCGGCTGCCTTCAACGAGTCACGCCCGCAGTCAGCCTCCGGCTACGTTACTCCACCCTACCACGGTGGTTGCATTGACGATTACCTGGCCGACATAGAAAAACGCCTTCTGGAAGAGGCGCTGGAAGCGAGCCGCTGGAACAAAACCGCAGCCGCCGAGAAACTGGGCATCAGTTTTCGGCAGCTGCGCTACAAGTTGAAGAAGCTCAATATCGATTAGCCGGTTAGTTCCAGCAACGCGTGCCGAGACCAGATTGCCCCTTTACACCCTGCTCGTCGAGCGAAAGGGTACGGCAATCCTTGGGATCAGTGGCGCCATCGTCCCGGGTCTGAAAGTTTAGCGGTGCCGCCTGAATATCAAACGTGGTGTTGGTCGACGCCGTAATCGACAGCTGATAAATCGCCGACCCCACCGTCCCCATGTCCCCGTCGCTATCAACATAGTAGGGGTCGGGGTAGCCAAGCTTAGTCAGGGTATCCGCATACAGTTGGTTGTTGAGAAAATACTGCTCCTGGCGTGACGCCATCTCCATCAGTTTGGACACCCCCACGCCCCGATTCGAGCGCACCACGTAGTCCTGATAGGACGGCAACGCTACAGCGATGATAATACCCATAATCGCCACGGCAATCATAAGCTCAATAAGCGAAAACCCTGACTGCCCGGCACGTACTTTCACAATTAGCACTCCTTTACAAGAATCGCGGGAGCAACCAGGCTCACCCCCACCCTGATGATCACTATTTAACATTATCCTGGTCGGTTTCTCGCCAATAATAGCGCGTGGCGCCACTGCCCTCCATGGTGATCATCTTGCCACTTGATGTGATGATTGTATTCGGGCTTATCGCCACCACACCGCCGTCAATACCCGAAAACAGATTCGTATAACGGTCCGCCTTCACGTAGCCACTGGTCTTCCCGGAGAGGAATTCCGTTGGCGAACCGTCGCGAAGGTTTACCTGATAAAGGCGACTGATACCGAGCGGCACACAATCGTCGCTGTCATCCGAACTGCCTTCTGGCAGGTAGGTGGTGAAACTGATGGTGTTAAACAGAATAATCGGCGATGACAGCCCCTTCTCCCCGGGGTCCTCCAGAGCGAGACGCCAGCCATTGGG
>JBFJZC010000154.1:0-6907 GCA_041622295.1 Porticoccaceae bacterium | reverse complement strand
GACATCAACAGCAACACATCCATTTTGTCCATCACGTGCTCAATCACGTTCAGCGGCGTTGCCGGATTGAGCACCAGTCCCGTCTTGCAGCCGAGGTCACGGGCCAGTTGCAGCGAGCGGTCCACATGCCGACTGGCCTCAGGATGAAAAGTTATCCAGCTGGCACCGACATCAGCAAACATTTTGATCAGGTCATCAACCGGCTCCACCATTAAATGCACGTCAATAGGTGCGGTAATGCCGTAATCGCGCAGGGCCTTGCAAACCAGGGGGCCAATGGTCAGATTCGGCACATAGTGGTTGTCCATCACGTCAAAATGGACAACATCTGCGCCAGCGCTCAACACCTCGCGCACCTCTTCACCCAGGCGTGCAAAATCAGCGGATAATATGGATGGGGCGATTAAATATTCGGGCATAGTTACAGTCAGCGTCCGGGGATGTTTAATAACTTGTCGATCCGACAGCAGGCCACTAACGCAGCGCTGTTTACGGTACTGGTGGCCGCCTGGCTCAGGCTGCCATGAGCCCTCCCATTATGAGCGCTCCAAATTTGTTGCCACTATGCCGGACAAGGTTGTCTGCTGCAACGCCAGTTACGGACTCGAGAAAAACATCAGCACCAGGATTCATAGAATATAGTGCCTTCCACTACAAACTCCTCTTATTACAAACCCCCTCTGTGTCACGAGGGGCATCAATGTTTTTTTGGCCCGCCCTAAAACACCAGTGTGATAACCTGCCGCCTTGTTTAGCGAAGAAGACGTTTAACACAGCTTGCTTGCCAGCACTTGCGCAATCTAAGCTCTTGACTCGACAGGCCCTCCTTTGACTACAGCGGATCTATTAGCGAAGCAGCTGCAACGCCTGCACCTGCAGTTACCCCCCATGGCTTTCAATTCTGACGTGGATACGCCGAGTTTTCACTTGCCGGATGCTGGCGCTTACCTTGATCACTATGACCTGAAACGCCTGACGGAAGGGCGGGAGACACAGCATTTTATTGGCGCGCTAAATTGCCTTGATTACAACATTGCCGTTCAGTACTGGTTACCACCGACGCCGACCGGCACAGTGTTCGTCGTCCACGGCTATTTTGATCACGCGGGCCTGTACGGACACCTCTTTGAATACCTCCTGAAGCATAATCTGGCTGTTGTGGCTTTTGATTTGCCCGGCCATGGCCTGTCCGATGGAGAGCAAGTCAGCATCGCCAGCTTTGACCATTATGTTGAGGTATTCGAGGCGATACTTGTCGGCGCCCAGGCACATTTACCCCAACCGTGGCACAGCATCGGCCAGAGTACCGGTGGTGCCATAATACTCAAACATCTATTACAGGAGTCCACTGACCGACACATGTTTACTAACATCGCGATCCTGGCGCCGCTGTTACACCCACGCCACTGGCAGGGCAACCGCCTGATTTATATGTTGATCCACCGCTTCATGTCGCGCATGACCAGAAAATTTCAGGAAAACTCTGGGGATGCAGCTTTCCTGGAGTTTCTAGCCAGTCATGACCCTTTACAGGCACGCCATATTCCGCTGCAGTGGATCGGCGCCATGAAGGGCTGGATCGAAGAGTTTCATGCCTTGCCGGTCACCACTTACCCCTTGCATATCATTCAGGGTGATCAGGACTCAACCCTGGACTGGCGCTACAACCTCAAACAATTCCGCCGCAAACTGCCGAACGCCGACATTCACATAATTAAGGGAGCGAGGCATCATCTAGCAAACGAATGCGCACCTTTGCGATCACGGGTGTTTGCCGCAATGGGATTCGAGGCGGCACTGCGGGTAGACTTGCCCGCATGACAGGGGCCATGCATCAAACACCCCCACCACTCGCAGGGGACACGAGCCCCGCTAACGCAGGTTCGCGCTATTCAACAACTTGCTCCGCCGCGTGACGCAGCGATATCAGCAGAGGAATCACGAGACTATGGCCTACTCTCATCAATTTATCGACGGAAGCCCCTGCCAACTGCCTAACGGCAAAGTCGTTTGTGTGGGCCTCAACTACGCCGCTCATATTAAGGAGATGGCCAGCCAGCCAAGCGGCGAACCACTTTTGTTCATCAAGCCAACAACGGCGCTAACCGAGCTCGCGGGGCCCCTGCTGATTCCACAGGACTTCGGCTCGGTACATTTTGAAACCGAACTGGCCGTGCTAATCGGCACAGAATTACGCCGGTGCAGCGAAGCTGAAGTGCTGCCAGCAATAGCGGGAGTCGGGGTTGCCCTCGACCTGACGCTCAGAGACCTGCAAAAACAACTGAAAGAGGTCGGGCAGCCGTGGGAAAAAGCCAAAGGCTGGGATGGCGCCTGCCCCCTATCCGCGTTTGTTAAACCCGATAAGGTTGCCGACCTACAGAATATCAGGCTACGGCTACAGCAGAATGGCGAAATAAAGCAGGACGGCACAAGCGCACAGATGCTGACCGGCGTGGTGCCTCTTATAGCGTACATGAGCCGCTTTTTTACGCTCCAGCCCGGGGATGTCATTCTTACCGGCACCCCAGAAGGGGTAGGGCCAATAGTGCCCGGTGATCAGCTGGTCATCGAGCTGGAGGGGTTGCTGACAGCCATTGTCGACGAAATCCGCTACGCCCGATCAACGTGAAGCAACGTGGCCCCACTTTTCCAGATCCGCCACTGTCGCCATCACGCTGTCTTTTACTGGGCGAAAGGTCATGTCCAGTTCTGCGCAAATTTTTGCATTGGTGATGCGCATGGTCTTGCCGAGCCGAGCACGAATAAAGTCTCCCGAGCCTTTAGCCTGCGTATAGGAAAGCACCCTGAGTAACGCACTCATCCAGCCTGCACTTAGATCCCGAACAGGCAAGCTCGCGCTGTAACCCTGCTGCCTTAGAAATTCGACCAGTTCAGCCATGGTCATCGCGTCGCTGTAACAAATATAGCGCCCCTCGGCATCGGGGTTCTCCATGGCCAGGATATGAGCCCGCGCGACATCCTCCACATCAACCATACAAAAATTAAGGGCCATGATGCCCGGAAAGGCGCCAGTCAGTAGCTCCCGAAACAGCTGGTTGCTCGCGTTTAACGCTGGTCCCAGGGACTTACCGATGACGACGCAGGGGTTGAGCGCAACCATGTCAAAGCCAGTATGCTGGCGACTCATAAAGTCCCAGGCGGCCCGCTCGGCCATTACTTTCGAGTAAAAATAGGCGTTACGCGTCAGTGAGGACTTACGATTCCAGTCCTGCTCGGTAAACACATAGTGGCTGTCTGGTTCATCGGTAATAGCCGCCACGGACGAAGTCAGAACCAGGCGCTTCACCGTATCCGCGCGCTGCGTTGCCCGTAGCACGTTGAGTGTTCCATTGACCGCAGGATCAACCAATTCATGTTGCGGGTTCTTAACTTCCAGCAAAAACGGACTGGCCGTATGAAGCACGTAATCACAGCCAGCGATCGCCGCATCGAAGGAGTCCGGCTGCGTCAAATCGGCTGGCAACAGACTGAGCCGCTCGGCCTGGGGCAGGTCACGGAGGTAATTGTATTGCGTACTGTCAGGGTCGCCACGTACCGTGCCGCGTACGTTGTAACCCTGCTCAAGTAAGGCGCGAATCGTCTGCCCGGCGATGAAACCAGACGCACCCGTTACACAAACCGTCAAACCCGACATTTTCAGGTTACCTCCATATAAATCCGCGGCTGATCTGAACGCCGACTACCTGTGATCTAAACGCGGACTACCCAATCCAGCGTCAACAGAACATACCGCCCTTACTTCGCTCATGATGCTGATTCATCCCAGGCTTACCTCCTGCAGGGATACCCGTAACTGCCCCAGAACACCTGCCCGGCACCCCGGCGAACATGCGTGCGGGCCCAAAAGGGGTGCTACAATGGGCGTTTAAGTCCGGCCAGCATAGCAAGTTATGTCGGCCAGGTTATCCCCAACCATTTAATTTCTCTCTGACTGAGCAATATGAGGCAACACTATGACAAAGGCAGCTTTAGATCACACGCTTGATCTTCCGCCGCGGGCAAACAAGCCCCTGATTGACTATGAAACAGTAATTATTGGATCCGGCCTGTCCGGCCTCGGCGCGGGCATACGACTGCTCAAGGAAGGCCTGGGCGATTTCGTAATCCTGGAAAAAGCCGATGATGTCGGTGGCACCTGGCGCGACAATACCTACCCCGGCCTGGCAGTGGACATTCCGTCCCTTAGCTATTCATTTTCCTTTGAACAAAATCCCTACTGGTCGAGTCTTTATGCACCCGGCGCCGAAATGAAAGCCTATGTTGACCATTGCGCCCAGAAATACGGCATCCGTCCGCACATGCGCTACAACGCCGAAGTCGCTGAATCCAGGTACGACGAAGCACACAATGTCTGGATCACCCGCACCAAAGCGGGCGACACCTACACCTCGCGCTACCTGGTCAGCGCCACCGGTTTTTTAACGCTACCGAAACTGCCGATCATTGACGGCATCGACAAATTCAAAGGCAAAGTCATGCACACGGGTCGCTGGGATCACTCCTATGATTTGACCGACAAACGCATAGGCTTTATCGGCACCGGCGCTACTGGCATTCAGGCTGTTCCAGAAATCGTCGACAAGGCTAAATCTCTGGATGTTTATCAGCGCACCGCGATCTGGTTGCTGCCCAAAAAAGCCATGCCCTTCAGCCCGCGCGTGCAAAAAATATTCGCCAGGGTCCCCGGTGCACAGCGAGCAGCGCGCCTGCTGACGATCTTTTTCACCGATATCGTAATGATCAATCTGCTGGTTTTTAACAAGTATTTTGCCTTCGCTGGCAGAAAACTCCAAAAAATATGCGTTGACCATATCCGCAATCAGGTCGATGACCCGGCGACACAGGAAGCGCTGATTCCGAAATACGATTTTGGCTGTAAGCGACCGAGCTTTACCAGCAAGTTCTATCCGGTATTCAATCGCGACGACACCTCTCTGGTGACCGACCCCATCGATCACATCACCGAAAACGCCATCGTCACCAAAGACGGCACGGTGCGGGAAATCGACCTGTTGATTTGCGCCACGGGCTTTGAAGTCTTCCAGAAAGGCAGCGTGCCCACCTTTACGGTAGCGGGTAAGGGCGGTCTCGACCTCAGTGACTTCTGGGAAGAAAACCGTTATCAGGCGTTTGAAGGCTCAACGGTGCCGAACTTCCCTAACTTCTTTCTGATGTTTGGCCCTTATAGTGTGTGCACGGCGTCCTGGTTCGGCATGATCGACACCCAGTCCAAGCACCTGGCACGCTGTCTGAAAGCGGCCAAGAAACGCGACGCCAACTACATCGAAGTTAAAAAGGCGTCAAACGACAAAGACTTCCAGAAGGTTCAAAGTCGCACCCACCTGACCATTTTCAAGGCCGGAGACTGCGCAAAATCGAACAGCTACTACTTCGATCGCCATGGCGACAGTCCGACGATTCGGCCAACACTGGGCTTCGTGCACTGGTTGACCAGCCGCTTTTTCAGCATGAACCACTATAATTTCGATACCAAGTAACAAGACTTTACTCGCCGGGTTTAACCAACCAGGGTTAACCCGGCACCCCGTCTTTTGGCGGGCCCCCCAGTAAAAAGCCAGCTACTTGCGTAGCTGGCTTTTTTATTTACCGCTGGATATTTAAGTTACCTCCCTTTATGTACACAAAGGCGATTTAAACAACGCCTGCTTAAGCAACGCCCTTTGGCTTCTGTTGTTTCATAAAACCAAACATATAGCCGGCAATCCGGCGCATCTGGATCTCGTCCGCGCCCTCAGTAATCCGATAACGGCGGTGATGCCGGTAAATGTGCTCGAAGGGCCGGTGACGCGAATATCCCAGTCCGCCGTGGACCTGCATGGCCTGATCTGCGGCATCACAACACAGTCGATTGGCCTGGTAATTACACATCGACACCTTGTCAGACACTGAAAACGCCCCGTATTTGTCCATCTTCCAGGCCGTTTGCTGAATCAAGGCCCGCAACATTTCGGCGCGGGTTTGTAGTTCTACCAGTGGAAACTGCACGCCCTGATTAGTCGCCAGGGCCTTGCCAAAAGGCTTCCGCTCTTTGGCGTATTTTACCGATTCACTGATGCAGAACTGCGCGGCGCCGAGGCTAGATGCCGCCTGGCGAATACGATTCTGATTAAAAAAGTGTTGCACTACCTGCAAGCCCTGACCTTCACCGCCGAGAATAGCGGTGTGGGGAACTCGAACACGGGTCAACGATACCCGCCCATGGTCGGTAGGCATATTAAAGGTCCACAGCATTTCTTCGATCTTTAAGCCTTCCGCGGTCATCGGCACCAAAAATGCCGTTATGCCCTGCCCATCACCGGCCTTGCCACTGGTGCGGGCCAGGATCAAATCATATGACGCAGAGTGAATACCGGTATTCCATGTCTTTTCGCCATTGATTATCCAATGGTCACCATCGCGTTGCGCCGTGGTTTCCATGTGTGTCGCATCTGAGCCGTGGGCCGGCTCGGTAATGCCCCAGGCAAAACCCTTTTTGCGCGCCAACATGTCGTCAACCCATTCCTCCTTTTGTGCCTCTGTGCCGTAAATCAGCATCAAAGAGATGCTGACGGTATTGCCAACGATGGAATGTTCGTTTTGCAAATCGTTATGTAAGCCCAGACCTTTAGCGGCCATATGATCGCGAATAATAGCCATCGCCAGATTGGTGCCATCGCGGCCACCGTATTCCTTAGGTAAAGCGTAACGATAGTGTCCCGCTTCATCAGCGAGTCGCTTGGCCTCATCAAGCAAGGCCTCCCACGCTGCGTTGGGGAGGCCCCCCCGCTCCCAGTCAGTGCGGGCGTCTTCACGACGATGGTCAAAAAACCGGATATTGTCGTCTCGGTTTTCCAGGGGTTTGATAACCCGCTCAATAAAATCGTCT
>JBFJZC010000153.1:0-6996 GCA_041622295.1 Porticoccaceae bacterium | reverse complement strand
ATAGCAGTGCGTGCCACGACGCAACGACCGCAGTCAGGGCGTGTAAAACAACGATCATCCAGTTGAGGTAGGTCATTAAACAGCGCTCAGCATTCTTGCACAGAACCTATCATACGTGTGGCGAGGTGGTTTGAGGTAACAGCGGTAGTTTGAGGTAACAACAGAACGTCGCCTGGGATGCGGACGATAACGCAATTACCCGACGCCATTTGCTGGCCGCACAACTTTCTTTCGAATTTTAATCTCAACATTGACGGCATGCCCTTGTTTCCCGTCCATCTTAATCTGGCGCCGCCACTAATCGGTGCGCTATTATGTCCGATTTTGACGGTGGGCTTTAATAGCTGCGCTGCATCACCAACCGCTTACGCTGTCCGCTCGCGCCTTCAGCAAGTATCGCACCAGGAATTTTTAATGACTTTTCCGAACCTTTTGCAACCGCTTGATCTCGGCTTCACTACCATTAAAAACCGCATGATGATGGGCTCGATGCACACCCGCATGGAGCTGCTGGACAGGCCTTATGAAAGGCTGGCAGCTTTTTATGGAGAGCGCGCCAAAGGCGGCGTGGGGCTCATTGTTACAGGCGGCTATTCGCCTAACGAGAGCGGCGTTATCGAGACGGGTGCATCAGTTTTTTCCAGCGAAGCGGATATTCCAAAACACCGTATCGTCACCGACCGGGTACACGCCGAAGGCGGCAAGATCTTGATGCAGGTGCTGCACACCGGGCGCAACGCCAAAATCCCCCAACCAGTGGGCGCATCTGCTATACCATCGCGTATCAACCCCTGCACCCCTCATATTTTGAGCGGCGCTGAGATTGAGCAAACGATCGAAGACTTCGCCAATTGCTCACTGTTAGCCAAACAGGCCGGTTACGACGGTGTCGAGATCATGGCCTCTGAAGGTTACCTGATTAACCAGATGCTGGTGACCCGCACCAATAATCGCACCGATGAGTGGGGCGGCAGCTATAAAAACCGTATGCGCTTCGCCATCGAAATCATCAAACGCGTCAAACAAAAAATCGGCAATGACTTTATTGTCATGTACCGTATTTCAGCTATCGACCTGGTAGAAAACGGCTGTACCGGCGACGAAATCGTCCAGCTGGCACAGGCGCTGGAGCGCGCCGGGGTGACCCTGTTCAACACCGGTATTGGCTGGCACGAAGCGCGTATTCCCACCATCGCCTACATGGTGCCGCGAGCGGCCTGGCGTTTTGCCATTCGCAATATCACCGTCAATGTGACGATTCCGGTCATTGCATCGAATCGCATAAATACGCCGGAAGTGGCCGAGGACATCATCGCCAGCGGCGATGCTCACATGGTCTCCATGGCGCGACCCATTCTGGCTGATCCACATTTCGCGCGCAAGGTCGCTGCGGGCACCGCCAACGAAATCAACACCTGCATCGGCTGCAACCAGGCCTGCCTCGACTTTATTTTTACCGACCGGGTTACCAGCTGTCTGGTTAACCCCAAAGCTGCGCGGGAGCTGGAAATTGAAGAAGCACCTGTTCGCAATGTACAAAACAAAACCGTCGCCGTGGTTGGCGCAGGCCCGGCGGGCTTGTCCGCTGCCTGCAGCGCAGCGGAACGCGGGCACAAGGTCACCCTGTTCGACGCTGCCGCTCAAATCGGCGGGCAGCTCAACCTGGCTAAAATTATTCCCGACAAAACCGAGTTTTACGAAATGATCCGCTACTTCCAGTCGCAACTGGAAAAATTCAGTGTAACTGTACAACTCAACGCCACTGTGGATGCCGACTCACTAAAAGGTAAGTTTGACGACGTCATTATCGCCACCGGCATCGTGCCGCGCATTCCTGAAATTCCCGGTATCGACCACCCATCGGTCATCTCCTACCTCGACCTACTCAGCGGCAAAGCCAGGGCGGGGCAGCGCGTTGCCATTCTCGGCGCTGGCGGCATCGGTTTTGATGTCGCTGTGCTGCTAACTCACGGCCATGGAGATCGCGCGCCTGACACCCGGGACTTCCTGAAAAAATGGGGTGTCGATACCACCATGACCACCCCGGGGTCGTTGTCAGCTGGCGGCCCCAAATTTCCGGCACCGGCTCATCAGATCACCATGTTGCAACGCAAACCAAAATCCCTGGGGCGTGGCCTCGGTCTCACCAGTGGCTGGGTGTTGCGTGCCGAGCTGGACGCCGCCGGCGTGACCAGCATCCCCGGGGTCACCTACCGGAAAATCGATGATCAGGGCCTGCATTACAGTGTCAACGGCGAAGACAAGCTACTTGCCGTGGACAGTATCGTTGTTTGTACGGGACAAGATTCTAACAATAAGCTCTTTAACGAACTCACCGAGTCAGGTATTGCCTGCCGAGTAATCGGTGGCGCTGCAGAGGCGAAAGAACTGGACGCCCTGGCGGCGGTAAGTCAGGGCATGGAGGTTGCGGCAGGGCTTTAACGTTTGAGTTTATTTGCCGGTAGCGAATGACTGTTGATTTCACCAGATACGGCTCGGCGCCGCGCTGCAACGCCTTCATTCACGGAGCTTAGCTTGGTCAAAAAACTGTTAAGCGGTTTCAGGTTCGCCGAGGGTTTCTGAAATATGAACTCGGCCGCTGCTATTGGAATCGCGCATTGATAACGCTAACGAATACCGACCAATTTACGCGTCCAGTCGGCCAATAAAATTAATCACCGCCGCTGAAAAAACCGTATTCTGGTCGCCCGCCACCATATGGCTGGCTTCTGCCACATCAATATATTCCGCGTGTTTTACCGCCTGGCGAAATTCGTCAACGCCCTCATGACTGACCACATCGGATTTTGCACCGCGTACCAGCAAGGTGGGGATGGTTATTTTATTCGCGTCATCGAGCAAACTCAGGCACCGCTGTTGAATGGTGCTCTGAAATTCGCCACCGATCAGGTGGGGGTCCCAGTGCCAGATAAAGCGGCCGTCTTCGCGCTCGCGAAGATTTTTACGCAGACCTTCAAGATTGTTGGTGCGCTGACGTTTGGTGTAACTGGCAATGGTATCAGCGGCATCTTCGAGGCTGGCAAAGCCGTCTGGCCGGGCGCGCATAAACTCGAGGATACGTCCTACGCCAGCCGCTTCAAGGCGTGGCGTGACGTCGACCAGGACAATTCCCCGCAACAGTGTTTCATCAATACATGCGGCAGCCAACGCCACGATGCCGCCTTTGGAGGCCCCCACCACAACAGGTTTTGAAGCCAGTGTGTTAAGCACAGCTTTTAAATCGCTAACGAAGGCATCGACGTCGTAGTTGGTCTGTGGGCACCAGTCGGATTCGCCGTGGCCGCGAGAATCCATATTGATCACGTACCAGCCAGCCCGGGCCACCGCGACCGCCGCATCGCCCCAGGAGTGGCGGGTCTGGCCACCGCCGTGAAGAAAGATTAACGGGGGATTGGCTGGGTCGCCGTACCTGTCACCTTTAAGGGTCAGGCCATCGAGCGATTCAAACTGGACTGGTACTGCCTGCATAACTGCTCCTTATACTTCACGAACTGAGTTAACGAATCGAGTTACTCCGGGGCCACCACCAACACCCGGTATGCTACCTCGGTGAACGTTTGAAGAACCGGGTGACCACAGTTAACAAACTTCTAAAGTTGCAGGAGAAATGCTGAGAAGGATGGTTACCTGCTTGCCATCACTGGCCCTGTTTAAGGGCTGCTCGGTATCATTCGCAACGCGAACTTTACCGCCTGGTACGGTTTTTTACTAGAGGGTATTTATGAAGGGCAAACTCACATGTAGCCGGACATGCGCCCAGCTAAGTGCGCATGTGGACTTAATCGCAAATTTGGCTATTGCGCCGTCACCATCAGGTTTTCGGTACTGGAGTTCGCAGACAACTTTCACAAAAGGACCGGTTAATTCCTGGCAAACGCATAATGAATAGGTGGTTATTGCCGGTATTTTTCAAATATCTTGTAAGTAGGCCCGGCGCTCCACCAGGCGTTGCTTCAGGCCAGCGGCCAAACCCCTGGCGGCGATTAGCTGATCAAGCACATGCAGCGCCGGTCGATGCTGGTTTTTGACATCATTGAAATAATCGATGGTGATGTTCTCGTTAAATCTCTCGACGAGCACCACTTCGTCCCCAACCGTTATTTCGCCGGTTTCCAGCACCCGATAATACCAGCCGGCAATGCGCCGCTGCTCAATAAATTCGGATAGTTTTTCGACTCCATAGCGCGCGTTGATCTTCCAGCAGGGCTGGCGCGGCTCGGAAACCTGCACCCGTACTTTACCCAACCGATAAATATCACCAATGCAGACGGTTGGTTCGCACATGCCCTCTATTGTCATGTTTTCGCCGATGGAGCCGGGCAGGGCTTTATCAACCAGCGATGGGTAGTGCGCGGTAATGCAGGAGTAACTGACCACTGCAAACTGGTGCAACGCTTTGTCTGGGCCACCGTGGTAACGTTTGTCGACCTGCACGTCACCCTCAATACCGAGTAATCCCACGCGCGCCTTTTGAATCGGGTTTTTATAAATACCGGTGCGCTGACCTGAGGGCGCGAGGGTTTGGGCCACCCCAGCATACAATCTTTTTATAAACATACGTTTGTTCGGTCCCTGCCAGATTAACCATCTCCGTCTCCACCTATTAGAAGACAGCCGACTGCGCATAGTCAATTTTGCGGTACTAAAAACCTGCGATTATTTCCCCCTGTCCACTCCCCTATCTCACCATCCCGCGATCTGGTCATGCTCTCGCCTCGCTGGCTATTGTCAATTGCAACGCGTGTCGCTATCGTTACCGAGCAAGCACCCAACAGGAGGCAGAATGATTAAAATAATTACAGGCTTGGCGAACACAGCGGGGGGGCTCGGAATTATCATGTGCCTGGCAGCGGGGGTTACCAGAGTGCTGGGTGAATCCTATTTACTGAACTACGAGGCTTTAACGGTTTTTAGTGGCGGAGTCGGCCTGATGGTATTCGCCAGTCTGGCAAAGCTGGAAGTGCTTATCAGACAGAGTGCGGGCTAATGCACAACTGCACCTGAACTGTGAGGAAAAAAATAACGGTGCTTCACACCTGGGAACTAGCTTTTCCCGGCCATAAAAAAACGGGACTTTAGCCCCGTTTTTTTATGGTTCAGATCAGGCAGACTGATCGGCATCCTGAGCATCTTCGGTCTGGTCGGAGGCGTCCCGGCGGGGCAAACCACCTTCCGCTTCTGATACTTCTTTCATTGACAGTTTGATACGGCCACGGGCATCAACATCCAGCACTTTGACCTTGATCTGCTGTCCTTCGGACAGATAATCGGTCACTTTATTCACCCGTTCTTCAGCGATTTGCGAGATGTGGACCAGGCCATCAGTACCCGGCATGATGGTCACAAACGCGCCAAAATCGACAATGCGCGCCACGGTGCCATCATAAATACGACCAACCTCCGCTTCAGCGGTGATTTCCTCGATGCGGAATACGGCCATATCCAGGCTGTCACGGTTATCACTGTATATGCGAATGCTGCCATCATCTTTAATGTCGATAGTCGCACCCGTTTCATCGGTGAGGGCGCGAATGGTTGCACCACCCTTACCAATAACATCGCGGATTTTGTCGGGGTCGATCTTCAGGGTCGCATAACGCGGCGCAGTATCGGCTACTTCCTGACGACTCTGATCAATAACCTTGTTCATTTCTCCGAGAATATGCAGCCGCGCATGCAGTGCCTGAGTTAGCGCAACGTCCATAATTTCTTCAGTAATGCCCTCGATTTTGATGTCCATCTGCAACGCGGTAATACCAGCAGCGGTACCGGCCACCTTAAAGTCCATATCGCCGAGATGATCCTCATCGCCCAGGATATCGGTGAGCACGGCAAAGCCTTCTGGTTCCTTAACCAAACCCATGGCAATACCCGCAACAGGCGCCTTAATTGGTACGCCGGCATCCATCAGCGACAGACTCGAACCACAAACCGAAGCCATGGAGCTGGAACCGTTGGATTCAGTGATTTCAGATACCACGCGAATGGTATAGGGAAACGACTCCTGGTCGGGCAACACCGCTGCAATGCCTCTGCGCGCAAGTCGGCCATGACCAATTTCACGACGACTAGTGCCACCCATACGACCCGCTTCGCCGACCGAATAGGGGGGGAAGTTGTAGTGCAGCATAAACGCGTCTTCCTTGCTGCCGGCCAGGGCTTCGATACGTTGCGCATCACGCAAAGAACCCAGCGTACTGACCACGATGGCCTGGGTTTCACCACGCGTAAACAGAGCTGAGCCATGCGTATTCTTGAGCATACCCACTTCGACCGCAATGGGGCGAACAGTGGTGTTGTCGCGCCCATCAATTCTGGGCTCGCCGCGAATAATACGGCCACGCACAATCTTCTTCTCAAGCTTTTTAAAGGCATCGCGAATATCGTCGGCGCTAATATCTCCGCCTTCTACCACCATGCTGGCAATGGCGGCTGCCCGCAACTCACCCAGTTTGGTACTGCGCTGCTGTTTGTCAGTAATAAGGTAGGCGGCATCAATTGCTGAACCGACTTCGGCCTTGAGTCTGTCAATAACAGCCGTCTTTTCCGGCTCCGCCTGCCATTCCCATTTAGGCTTGCCTGCTTCGCGAACCAACTCTTCGATAACCTGGATAACCGCCTGCATTTCCTGGTGCGCGTAAAGAACGGCGCCCAACATGAGGTCTTCCGGCAATTCTTTGGCTTCGGATTCAACCATCAACACCGCATCTCTGGTGCCAGCAACAACCATATCCAGCCTGGAATTTTCCAGCGCCGAATATGTAGGATTCAGCAGATAGCCTTCTTCCTCGTTGTAGCCAACCCGCGCCGCACCAATGGGGCCATTAAATGGCACACCGGAAATAGCCAGTGCAGCGGAAGCACCAATCAGGGAAGCAATATCAGGGTCAACATCCTTGTTAGATGACATCACTGTCAACACGACCTGTACTTCGTTACGAAAACCATTGGGGAAAAGGGGTCTGATGGGACGGT
>JBFJZC010000152.1:0-7057 GCA_041622295.1 Porticoccaceae bacterium | reverse complement strand
CGTGATGGTGATCATTACATCGTCAATGGCCACAAAATATGGACCACGCTGGCGATGGACGCCAATATGATTTTCATGTTGGTGCGAACCAGTAAGGAAGGTAAGAAACAGGAGGGCATCACGTTCCTGCTGGTGCCACTGGAAACTCCGGGGATTACCGTGCGACCGATTATTAACCTCGGCATGCACGATGAATTTGCCGAAGTATTTTTTGACGATGTCAAAGTCCCCGTGGCCAATGTGGTCGGTGGAGAAAACAACGGCTGGACCATCGCTAAGGCGCTGCTGGGCCACGAGCGCATATTTATTGGCAGCCCAAAATTTGGCATCCTCGCCATGTCTCGCCTGAAGTCGATGGCGAAGGCGGTAGGCTTGTTCGATGATCCTGTGTTTGTGGAACGTTACATCGCGCTCAAGCTCGACATTGAAGATCTTTCCGCCGCCTACAAACGTTTTGTCGCAGTACTCAAGCGCGGTGGTCATATTGGTGCGGAAGTGTCGATGCTGAAAATCTGGAATACCGAGACCCAGCAAAAGGTGACAGAGTTGATGATGGAGGCTGCTGGTGAGCACGGTGGTATTCAGGATGGCATTCAGACTGCTGATGGGTTGGTGCGTGCCGCTGGCGAATTTATCGGTTCTCGCCCCACAACCATTTATGGCGGTAGTAACGAAGTGCAGCGCAATATTCTTGCCAAAGCCGTCTTGAGATTACCTGGCTGATGGACGCCTTACCTGAGAACGACACAGCTTTCCGGCTTCATGTTCGCGAGTGGCTGGAAGCCAATTATCCGGCTGAGATGCGTTTCCCTACCCGCCGACACAGCGTCATTCAGGCCATGGATTGGCACAAGACGTTGGCCGCTCAGGGCTGGGTGGCGCCGGGCTGGCCGCCAGCATATGGGGGTATGGGTTTAACTGCCTATCAGCAGGTGATTTTTTCAGAAGAGCTGGATCGCGTCGGTGCCTTCATTATGCCCAACTTCGGCCTAACGATGCTTGGGCCTTTGCTGCTTGGCTATGGTACGGAAGAGCAGCGTCAATATTACCTGCCGAAAATATTGTCGGGCGAACATCTGTGGTGTCAGGGCTATTCAGAGCCTGGTGCTGGGTCTGATCTCGCCAGTTTGCGCACGGCGGCGGACGTTGACGACAACGATGCCAACCAGTATGTGGTCAACGGCCAAAAGATCTGGACCACGATGGCGCAACAGGCCAACATGATCTTTCTGTTGGTGCGCACCGATAAAACCGCCAAAAAGCAGCGGGGTATAAGTTTCCTGCTGGTGCCAATGGACAGTCCGGGCATCACCGTTCGTGAAATTGAAAACATCGGTGGTTATTCGGAATTTTGTGAAGTATTTTTTGATGATGTCAAAGTGCCGCGTACCAACAGGGTTGGCGAAGAAAACCAGGGTTGGACCATGGCGAAAGCGTTATTGGGTGCCGAGCGTATTCTGCTTGGCAGCCCTAAGCTGGCCAAATACCCGTTGCAGCGGCTACAGATACTGGCGAATGATTTTGGCCTGTTTAGTGACCCGGTTTTTAAACAACGGTTTAACAAACTTGCCATGGATGTTGAGGATGCAGTAGCGCTTTATGTGCGTATGCTGGAAGTGTTACGTCGTGGCGAACAACTCGGTCCCGAAGTGTCGATACTCAAGCTATTTGTCACTGAAGTCTTTCAGAAGGTAGCAGACCTGATTGTCGACGCGGCCAGCGAATTCGGTGGTACCGATGCGGTGATCCCCCTTAGCGATGGCTCTCTGTACAAACCGGTAGCCACCTACTACCTGTCTCGACCATCGACAATTTACGGTGGTAGCAGTGAAGTACAGCGGAATATTCTCGCTAAGGCGATTTTGCAGTTACCCGGTTAGCAGTCACCCGGTTAGATGAAGGTGTTGTTCAGTTGGCCGACGTGCCGGATAAGCACAAACATCCAGTGTCGATACTGGTGACCACGGGTAAGCCTGGCACCTGGACTAATATGCCGTGGTGCCAGGCCTAGTTAGCTAAGAAAAGTTGCAGCGCCCTTATTTAAATACCTGAACCTGACGACTTAAAAAAGCGCTGGTATTGACAGGAAGGGAGTGGTCAATTGCTGGCCTTTGGTGACGATGATGGCCGCAGCTGACAGCACAACTAGCACTGCGATTATTTGCCACGTTGCAGGAAAGTGTATCTCGGGTTTAATCATCATGTCGGAATCCTCGGTTGATGAGGTTGGGTGGCCATTGATAGTCATAGCCATGGTTAGTAATCATATATAAATATAATTGCATTACTAATGATCATGTTTTATGTCCCTTATATGCGCCAGTCATTGCTGTTCGGTTTTTTATCCTGAACCCGAACGCCCGGGCGGTGGATATTTGGGGCCCCGTCAGCATAAAAGCCTTCAAAACAAGCCCGGTTGGGAAATCGAAACAACGGCCAGTATGCATTGACCGTATACATAGATGGCTGCTGCAAAAACACTCCCCAGGCCGTACGTCGCTACAAATTTTAATAAGGTATTCATGGCAAGCTCCCTGTTGTTGTTTGTCCGGAATCTTTCTGACGGGTAGTCAGGGGTTGGTAAGAGGTCTGTGTTCCAGATTTGCTGGCCAGATTATGCTTGTTGGGTCTATGTGTAAATTCTCATAATTTGCAAATAATCTGTGCAATAATGCACGGATGAATGATTGGGACGATTTGCGATACTTCCTCGCTGTTGCCAGGACTAAGACCGTGTCAGGGGCTGCTGCTGCGCTGGGGGTAAACCATTCAACGGTCTCGCGGCGCATAAGTGCATATGAAAAGCAGCATGATGTGCGTTTATTCGAGCGACTCTCGACAGGCTATGAGATGACCCAGGCGGCCGAGAACATTTACCGCTATGCGCTTGAAATCGAGGAACGAACGCGGACGGTGGAGCGGGAATTATTTGGTCGTGACGCCCGGCTTCAGGGTAAATTGTGCATCACAGCGTTTCACAGTATGGCTAACACCTTTTTATTACCCCATTTACAGGCTTTCCGAAACCAGTATCCCGATATAGAGCTTGAGCTTTACATCACCACTGAAGTACGCGATCTGGGGGCCCGTGAAGCGGATATCGCTATCCGGGGCACGCCCCGACCGCCGGATCACCTGATAGGGAAGAAGGTCGCTGACATTGGGCGTGGTATTTATACTTCTGAGAAATATCAGGTCAGGGGTTTACAGCGTCCCGAAATCATTGTCTGGCGCGACGAACAGAGCCTGCCGGACTGGGCTGTCAGGTATTTCCCTGATGCTCGCGTTGCCCTTAAGGTTGACGATGTCACCGCAATGCAGCAGGCAGTATCCCAGGGTTTGGGGATTGCCCGCCTGGCCTGCTGGGTGGGTGATTCAGCCGAGCTATTAAGAATGCCGCTGGAACTGGAACCGTCTGATTGGGGTTTGTGGGTGTTGATCCACGCCGATTTGCGCTCAACCGCTCGCGTACGAGTATGTCGAGACTTTCTTATTGAAACGTTATCCGCTTATAAAGGTCTGTTCGAAGGCAGGCAGTCTGTTTATTTATGAAAGAGCACTGGTTACTTGTGAAAAAGCGTTGGTTATTTATATAAAAGTGCTGGTGTTGGTCGACTTTGGGCGTCGGGCGTCGGGCGTCGGGTGTCGGCAACAGGGGGTAGAGCATGATGAAATTGCCCATCACTGGTGGGTGTCTTTGCGGGGCTTTGCGTTACCAAATCAGCAAGCAACCGTTTGGTCAGGCCAACTGCCATTGCAGAGCCTGTCAGCACGCGACAGGTGGTGCCTACGCGCCGGTGTTATTGGTGCCGACCGAAGGCTTCGCGATTATTGGTGAATACTGTCAATACCTTAGCAAGGGAGACAGTGGTCATGACGTTGCCCGCGCTTTCTGTGGCCGCTGTGGCACCACGGTATTTGCTCATACCACACGGGTTGAAACTATGCGGCCGGTCTATGCGGTGACTCTGGATCATCCGGAGCAGTTCAGGCCAGAACTGGATGCCTGGGTCGAATTCGCTCAGCCATGGGTGTTTATGGATCCCGATTTACCCAAGTACAAACGGGACTTGCCAGCAGAGTGCGCCGGGCTGCCACCACCCCGACGGCGGCATTAACCGATGTCAGATGTATGATATCAGCGGAAACGAGGATATTCAGTCACCCGGCGTAATCAGATATAGTCAGCAGAATGCATCGCCCAGCCGTTCGAAACTTGTGGCAAGATGGGGGCGCCGCAAGGTGCAGGCCACTATTGCAACAGGGAGACAGGTACAACAGAGATACGGGTACAACAGGGATACAGCCTGCTAGAGATACAGGCGGCTCTCCAAATAGCCGGCCACCGCCATAATAATAGAACCAAGACGTGATGAAATACAGGAACAGATATGGAGTTGATTACGCTGGGTGGACCGGTTGTTGTTGTCCTTATCGGACTTTCCGTGGTTGGGTTAACCATAGTTCTATACAAAGTACTGCAATACAGAAATTACTCTAAAAACAAGCTGAACAAGGCTGCGAAAGCCATTGATCATTGGGTTGCTGGCAACGTCCAGCCTGCTTTGGCGATGTTAACAGCAGATAAATCGCCGTGTGGCACCTTACTCCGCCAGGGAGCATCATGGTTGGTGGAAAACCCTGACAATGAAAGCAGGATTCGCGAGGAGTTATCCCGACAGGGACAGCAAATTATCACTCGGGTAAATAGCTTTAACGTCTACATAGAGATGATTGCCTATCTGTCGCCCATGCTGGGTTTGTTGGGTACGGTATTGGGCATGATTGATGTGTTCTACGGTCTGGCAAATACCGGTGGTGGCGCCGACACCGGTGTGCTGGCTGGAGGCATTTGGGAGGCACTGCTGACCACTGCCGTAGGGCTCGTCGTCGCGATACCGTTTGCGCTTATCTATGCCATGCTGGACAGTCGGGCAACCAACATTCGGCGTGATATGGAAAACCAGTTAACGCGGCTGTTTACCGGCAGGCTTTACTCAGGCAACTGAGTCGCTTACTGACCCTGCCGTGCAGTTACAACCTGACCACAAAAAAATCTTTCGACGCATCAGTCTTACGCCGTTAGCTGACCTGGTTTTTATTCTGCTGGTATTTTTTATCCTGGAAACCAGTTTCACGGAGTTTAGGGAGCTTGCTTTCAACGTCCCAGAAGAAAAGGAACAGGGGGAAAGTGCCGGGCAGGTGCTGAGTCTGGAGTTGTTTGCCGACGGTAAATTGTGGGCTCAGGGGGAGGCCATATCGCTGTCCGATTTTGGCGCCTACCTCGATGCAGCGCAATTCGCGGCTGAGACCGCGATCACCATAGCGGTTCAGGATAAAGTCGCCCTGCAGTTGTTAGTGAATACCATGGATCAACTTAAATCCCGCGAGTTGGAAAAAATACAGATAGCGCCGCTGGAACGCCCAGCCAGGTGACGATAGATCGTTGCACCGTTAATGCGTGGATCGGTCATCAGAGGATCAGTCACCATAGGAGCCATAAGAAGGGTGGAGTAAATGGTAGGTAATAACTAAAAATGTTCGATTTACAGCGAGAAGAAAAGCCGAAAACCCACCTGGAAGGCAATATGCTGCCGGTTATTAATATGACCTTTCTGCTGTTGTTGTTCTTCATAGTGGTAGGCAATTTTTCGGAGAAGTTGAATCAGGATATTTATCCGCCGGAGTCAGTCAGCGAAGCCCTCACCGAAGCAGCGGTTGTAGAATTAGAACTGACTCGGCAGGGTGCATTGCTCTGGCATGGTGAGGTAACAACGGTGTCGACGTGGGCCCAGGGTTTTCGGGCGGAGGGACTGGCGGTGCCTCGCAAGGTGCGGTTGCGGGCTGATGGCCGTGTTCCGGCCACGCTGTTTCTGCCGATACTGGAGGATCTTAAAGCTCTCCAGGTTGCACGGGTTGCGCTGGTCACAGTCAATGACAGCAAGGCTTTTTAGTATGCGTCGAGGCCGCGTGATTTAATGACGTCGCTCCGGTCGATCAGTGTCTGGTCCGGCTTGCTTATCATTTCGTTAGTGATTCACCTGATCCTGTCCTGGCAGGCCTCCCGCTCCATGGTTCAACCCCTGGCGACACCGCCGGACATTGTTGAGGAGGTCGAAGTTATGCTAGACCTCGCTGAGCAGCCAGAGAAAGAGGAGCTGGTGTTTGAAGAAAACATCGAATTCGAACCGCCTCCCGTGCTGGTGCCCGCTTCAGCGCTGGTGCCGCCACCGCCCAATGTTAATCTCGCCATGGAAGCAGCAGCGGGCGGTCATAGCGAGGCAGGTTTTGCCGCGCCGTTGTTAACCAATGCGCCGGTTACCGCAGGCTCGGGAGCAGCAGGCTTTGGCACCGGTGTAGGCAACGGGTTGAGTGACTCCGCGAATCAGTTTGCCGCTTATGTGCAGGGCTTGCGGGAAACCGGGCTCGACGTCATTTTTGTCGTTGATACCACTGGTTCCATGGACTGGGTATTGACGGAAGTAAATACCAGGATTATTGATATTGTCGATGCCGTGCGCTTGCTGGTGCCGGTGTCCCGCTTCGGCGTAGTGGCTTATCGTGATTATGGCGAACCAGGTTATGTCACGCAGTTGCTCAGCCTTACCTACAGCCTGAGTAAATTGTCACGTTTTCTGGGTGATCTGACTGCGTTGGGTGGTGGTAGCCACCAGGAAGCAGTGTACGAAGGCGTTAAGGTGGCGATTGACGATGGCGGCTGGCGACTCGGTGCCAAGAAAGTCATTATTGTGCTTGGCGATGCACCGCCGCATGGGGATGCGGTGTCCCGGTTATTGTCCATTAGCAAAGCGTTTGCAGGGGGCGGTGGTCAAATATCGACGCTCGATGTGAGTCGCGATGCTAACCCTGCGCTGCTTGAAGCGATGCTGGGGCGTTCAGTCAATCGCGCCTTTTACACCGACAAACCGATGCTTGATTACCAGTTGCTGGCCGAAGCGGGGGGTGGCATCGCTGCAACCCTGGATGGCGATGTCAAGATTACGCGACAGCTAGTGTCTCTCATCATGGGTGGGCAGTTCGCGCGAGAAATGGCCTT
>JBFJZC010000151.1:0-7107 GCA_041622295.1 Porticoccaceae bacterium | reverse complement strand
TTGTTTATCCATTACAACGATCTATTGACGGACAGGGCGGGCCAGATCAAGCGCATCGCCAATTACCTTGATATTGATATATCGCCGGAAATGCACCGCAGAATTACTGAACTGGCATCGTTTGACTCCATGAAAGAACGCGCGCCGGAAGAGATTCCCATGGCGAAAACCTTTTTCGAGGGTGGCTCGGATATTTTTATCAACAAGGGCACCAATGGGCGCTGGAAGGATGTGATGACGCCGGCCCAGCTCGCCCAGTACGACCGGCGAGTCAAAGAAACACTAAGCCCGGACTGCGCCCGCTGGCTGGAAAATGGTGGGGCTTTCGACTGAGCCTGGATCGACTGGATGCGCTGGTTCAGGTTCCAGCATAGGTGCCAGGTGATCAGGCTGCGCTCACTATGCGTTATTTAGCGGTATAACCACCATCGACAACTACTTCGGCGCCATTAACATAGCTCGATTCATCCGAGGCCAGGAATAACACGGGGTAGGATAGCTCAATCGGTTCAGCGACTCGGCCAAGAATGGTGCTGGTGAGCATGGCGTCGATAAAACCGGGTTCTTGCATGACCCGACTGGTACCGCGAGTGCGTACGGCGCCGGGGTGAACACTGTTGCAGCGGATATTGTATTTGGCGTAATCAACAGCGATGGATTTAGTCAATAAACGCACGGCGCCCTTGCCCGCCTGGTAGGCCGCCTGAGTCGGCATGCCGGCGATACCTGAAATTGACGAAATATTAACGATGGAGCCACCCCCCGCGGCCTGCATTGCTGGCAGCATAATTTTGCAGCCCAGAAATATGCTTTTGGCGCACACGTCCATAATGAGATTCCACTCGTCCAGGGTGGCATCTTTGGCGCTCTTGAAGGAAGCGATGGCGGCATTGTTGATCAATATGTCGGCTTTGCCGTAATGCGCCATGGTTGCTGCAGCGACCTTTTTCCAGTCCTCTTCGCTAGCGACATCCTGGCCGACAAAGATGGCTTCGCCACCGCTGGCAACGATCTCGTCAACGATCTTTTGCCCCGGCTCTTCGCGGCGGTCGGTGACCAGCAGACGCGCGCCTTCCTGTGAAAATAGTCGACAGTGGGACGCACCCATACCGTCGGCGCCGCCCGTGATAACTGCTATTTTCCCTTCTAATCGACCCATTATGTTCTCCCGCTGTGATTAAGGGTTTCCCCAATCACAGTTACGTATTTTATTAGTTGCTATACCGTCGTGTAGCCGCCGTCGACGACCAATTCGGAGCCAGTCATATAGGACGACTCGTCTGATGCCAGCAGTAAAACGGCATAAGAGACCTCGATGGGCTCAGCCATGCGTTCCAAAATAGTCGTCGCCAGCACCTGCTTGATAGCCGCCTCGTTGTTGGCCAGGTCGCCCAGGATCGGTGTGCGAATCACGCCGGGATGGATCGAATTAACCCGAATGTTGTATTTGGCATAATCCACAGCACAGGATTTGGTCAGCATGCGAACAGCGCCCTTGGAGGCCTGGTAGGCCGCTGCATTGGGCGCGCCAATAATCCCGTAAATCGATGAAATATTAACGATTGAACCGCCGCCAGTCTTTTCCATCGCGGGCACCACCGTCTTGCAACCCAAAAATACGCCTGTTGAATTTACCGCCATGGTGAGATCCCAATCTTCCACGGTAGTGGTTTCATTGGGTTTGGAAATCACGATGCCGGCATTATTGATGAGAATATCGATCTTGTCGTAGGCGGCAACAGCCTGGTCGATAACGCTCTGCCACTGTTCTTCGCTGGCAACATCGTGGTGGATGAAGATGGCTTCGCCACCTTCATCACGTATTTGCTGAGCTGTGGCCTCGCCAGCCTCGGTGTTTATATCGGTGACTACGACCCTGGCGCCTTCTCGCGCCAGCAACAGACAGTGAGACTCCCCCATGCCCATGGCCCCGCCAGTGACCAGTGCTACTTTTCCATCTACACGGCCCATTTCTTTCTCCTGTATCGTGCCGGGCTCCAGGGAGCTTGCACTGGATAGCGTTTATATTCTATTTTGCATTGTGGTCTATATTGGAGGGGTCAGCAAAATAAAAATAGCACAAACTCCCCCGGTCTGGCCGCCAGGCCAGGTTTTATAAAATTAGAATGATTGACTGGAGTAAACATGGAACACATTCTGTCGGGTTACAAAGTCCTCGATTTCACCCACTTTCTTGCCGGTCCAACGACCACGCGGATCATGGCGGAGATGGGCGCCGAAGTTATCAAGGTCGAACTTTTCCCGGCAGGTGATTCGGTGCGGCAGATCGCATTTTTGAAAAATGGTCGCAGCGGCTACTATGTGCAACAAAATCGCGGCAAGAAGAGTTTGTGTATCGATGTTAAAAAACCGCAAGGTTTGAAAGTAATCAAGGAATTACTCCGCGAGGTCGATGTAGTAACAGAGAACTTTTCTGTCGGCGCGATGGCCCGGATGGGGCTGGGCTGGGAAGAGATTCATAAGATTAATCCTCGCATTGTGATGAGTTCGATAACCGCTTTTGGTCAGACCGGGCCGCTGTCGCATCTTTCCGGCTTTGACGCTATCGGACAGGCCTATGCCGGGGTCACCGATATGATTGGCGACCCCAATGGTCCTCCATCTTTCCCCATGTTGGGTATCGGTGATGTGATGACAGGGGTTCACGCACTGGCTGCCATTGGATTTGCGCTGTTGCATCGTGAAAAAACCGGTAAAGGCCAGTATCTGGATACCACACTCCTGGACAGTTATTTCCACTGTCACGAGATTAATGTGCAGATCGCCAGTTGCACCAAAGGGGCGATGGTGCCTACCCGCAGCGGCTCTCATCACTTTGCCCTGTCGCCTGCCGGTATCTTCAAGGGTAAAAAGCGCTACATGTTTATTGCCGGACTACTGCATTTCTGGGAGGGAGTGGCGAAAGCCATCGACCGCGAAGATTTAATTACCGATCCTCTCTATAAAACCAATGAATTGCGTGTGGCCAATAATGATGCTCTGGTGGAGATCATTGAGAGCTGGATTCAGAACCAGGAAAGTGACGAAGTGGCGCTGAAAATACTGGAAGACGCCCATGTTCCGGTCGCGCCGATACTGTCTGTGCAAGAGGCCATGGATCATCCTCATCTTATAGAACGGCGAACCGTGCGAACCATTAACGACCCGGTCATGGGGGCGTTTCAAATTCCCGGTATGCCCCTGCGGTTTTCGGATTTTCCTGATGAACTACCCCTGGAAGCTGTGGCGCTGGGAGAAAGTAATCGGGAAATATTATCCAGTTATCTCGGCTATTCCGGTGCAGATATTGATCGCTTATATGAAGCCGGTGTAATCAAGACTGAGGGCAAATAACAGTTAAGTAACTATTTAAAACTAAAAAGAGGAAATACGATGAGTGGTTTACTGAGTGGAAAAATAGCCGTGATAACAGGTGCTGGCTCGGGTATTGGCCGGGGCTCCGCGCTGTGCTTTGCCGAAGCGGGTGCCACGGTGGTTGTCTCCGATATCGATGTTGCAGGCGGTGAAGGAACGGTTGAATTGATCAAGCAGAGTGGCGGTGCAGCATCTTTCATCAAGTGCGATGTGTCAAAAGCCGCTGAGGTGGAAGCACTGATCGCCGGGGTGGTGGCGAAGCACGGACGTGTAGATTGTGCTTACAACAATGCCGGGGTTGAAGGCGAATGGGCGCCTATACACGCCAGTACGGAGGAGAATTTCGATTTTAATTACAACGTGAATTTAAAAGGTGTCTTCCTGTGCATGAAGTATGAAATTCAGCAAATGCTGAAACAGGAAAATGGCGGATCAATTGTCAGTACCGCATCGATTGCTGGCCTGGTAGGTGGCAAAAACATGAGCGCCTATGTGGCGGCCAAGCACGGCGTAGTCGGTTTGACTAAATCTGCGGCGCTAGAATATGCCACCAAAAAAATCCGCATTAACGCAGTCTGCCCTGGCGCGATAAGAACCCCGATGTTGGAGCGCCTGATGGCAGAAAAGCCAAAGATGGCCGCAGCAACTATAGCGATGGAGCCCATCGGTCGTCTTGGCGAGCCGGAGGAGATTGGCAGAGCGGTGGTTTGGCTGTGCTCTGATCAGGCTTCTTTTGTGACCGGGCACGCCATGCCGGTTGATGGCGGTATTGTCGCTGCGTAATCGCAGGTTCAGTACTACGTATTTAGATATATTTTCGATTAATAAACATTTTTGGAGTAACAGGAAATGGGATATTTGGCAGGTAAAGTAGGTTTGGTAACGGGCGCGGGTTCAGGAATTGGCCGTGCTGCGGCATTATCATTTTTTCAGCAGGGCGCGAAGGTGCTCGTCTCGGATATTGACGATAAGGGTGGTGCTGAAACCGTTGAGCTGATTAAACAGGCGGGTGGTGAAGCGGTTTTTCAACACTGCGACGTCTCCAAAGCCGCTCAGGTGGAAGCGCTGGTCGCCAAAGCTGTTGAGTCATTCGGCAAACTGGATTGCGCCTTCAACAATGCCGGGCTGGCCGGTGAGTTTGCCCGTCTGGCCGATTCGACCGAAGAAAATTTTGATCTCAATTACCGGGTTAATTTGAAAGGCGTATTCCTGTGTATGAAGTATGAGATTCTACAAATGCTCAAGCAGGGTGGTGGCGCTATTGTCAGCACCGCTTCAATAGCTGGCCTGGTCGGGTCAAAGCAAGTGTCGGCCTATTGCGCGATGAAGCACGGCGTTAATGGCTTAACCAAATCAGCGGCACTTGAGTACGCCACCAAAAACATCAGGGTCAATTCGGTTTGCCCCGGCATGATCAACACGCCTTTACTTAATGCTCAACTGGAAGGGCAGCCCGCTATGCGCGCAGCAATGATGGCCTACGAGCCGATCGGCCGCTTTGGTGAACCCCGAGAAATTGGCGATACCGTCGCCTGGCTATGCTCCGACCAGGCCTCGTTTGTGACTGGCCATACCATGACAGTGGACGGCGGCGCCGTCGCAGCCTGATGGATCTCGCCTGACCTCAGTTTGCAATATTCCCGGCCTGGCTTGGGCCGGGGGTGTTGCAAAATATTAATTTTCGTCCCGTATGACTGGCGACGGCAAGTGATGTCAGAGGCCGAGTTTCACCCGGGCCGGCGTCACTGGCACACCTGCCACATCCACGCGCACGCTGTACACCGCGCCGTCTCTATCGTCAGAACCTAAGTTTTCTGAACCGGTTACCATGTAGAGCGTTTTACGATCCCTGTCGCCAAAACACACGCTGGTGCACATGGCCTGCGGTAGTTCAATCAGGTCCGTTTTGTTGCCCCTGGGGTCATACACACCAACGCCTCCGCCACCCGCCAGGGCTACCCAGACACGGCCGTTCTCGGAGACTACCAGGCCGTCGGGAATGCCTTCGTCAACCGTAACAAACCGTTGTTTTTCGCCCAGACTACCGTCGGCCAAAACCGCGTAACAGTAGACTGACTTTCGCTGCGAATCGGAGTGATACAAAACCGTGCCGTCGGGCGAAAAGCCCAGGCCGTTGGTCAGGCGAATATCCTTGCCGACAACGCGGGCGCTGCCGTCCAGGTCAATAAGATACAAATCCCCTGGTTGCGGCTTCCGATCATCTTCAAACACTGTGCTGGTACCGAGAGAACCCGCGTATATTCGTCCCAATGCGTCAGTGGTGATGTCGTTGTAGCCCAGGTTGCCAGCAGCTTCGTCTCTATCGAGAATGATTTGGGTTGCGCCACCCTGAAAGGGCTTAAAGGCAATATTGCGACCGGACACCACCAGCCCGCCCGCCTCATGCAAGGCCATGCCACCAATGCCTTTGCGATGTTCGAAGATTTGACTGACCTCGCCCGTCGGGCTCAGCGCGAAAACTCCTCCAAACACTACGTCGCTGAATATCAAGCCTCTTTTGTCGTCCCACACTGGGCCTTCGATAAGACCATAACCTTCGGTTAATCTGTCCATTGTTCTCTCCTGTTACCTTTGTTATCCCCTGTTATTTTGTTGCGTCAGCAAAGTTACTGGCTGCCTTTTTCGGTCCAGACCTCACTGCTTTGTACACCGTTTTGTATCGCCCCGCAGCATAAGGCTCGCAACATGGAGTACTGTCTGGACGGCGAATGCAAGTCGCACCATAATGGCGGCTGATCACAGGATGCGTCTTAGCAGCCGGACGCACCTATCCGAGACGCGCTGCCATCGCGGGCACGAGACGCGCCGCCTGTCGCTACAACGCAAAGTAAAATCAATCTGTAGGGGAACCATAATGTCTGATCTGGAGAGTAAAACAATGGCTTCAAACCGCGCGGCCACAGCTCCTGCCAACGAAGTCGACGCCGTGGTCATCGGCGCCGGTGTCGCGGGCCTCTATCAGATCCACCAGTTGCGGGAGCAGGGCCTGAACGTCAGGGCGTTTGACGCGGCGTCGGATGTGGGTGGCACCTGGAACTGGAATCGATACCCCGGAGCGCGTTTTGATTCCGAGTGTTATATCTACCAGTATTTGTTCTCCGAGGAGCTGTACAAGGAGTGGAGCTGGAGCGAACGTTTCCCCGGACAGCCTGAGATTGAGCGCTGGATGCATTATGTGGCCGACCGGCTTGATCTGCGCCGCAGCATACAGTTCAACACGACCATCAAGAGCGCGCATTTCAATGAGGCCACCGAACGCTGGATTGTCACCACCGACAGCGACGAAGTCATCGACACGCGTTTTTTGATTACCTGTTGCGGCATGCTGTCGGCACCGCTGGCGTCCCTGTTTCCCGGACAGGAGACTTTTAAGGGACAGATTTTCCACACCGCGCGCTGGCCAAAAGAGCCGGTCGATTTCGCGGGTAAACGGGTCGGTGTTATCGGCAACGGCGCGACCGGTATTCAGGTGATTCAGACCATCGCCGACAAAGTCGAGCACCTTTCCGTCTTCATCCGTACGCCCCAATATATCCTGCCGATGAAAAACACCAAATACAGCGCGGCCGACAAAGAGGCGTACAAATCGAAATTTAACTTTTTTGCTAACACCCTGCCCCATACCTTTACGGGTTTCGAATACGATTTTGAGCATACCTGGGCAGAGCTTACGCCGCAGCAGCGCATCGATGTGCTTGAGCAGGGCTGGAA
>JBFJZC010000150.1:0-7147 GCA_041622295.1 Porticoccaceae bacterium | reverse complement strand
TGGCGGTAGCGTCGAGTATTACAACAAGGAGTCTGGCGCGACCTGGATGGAACGACTTACCGATACCTATGACAAGGTCGTCTGGCTTAATCCGGTGCGTGAAGATTACTGGGAACATACGCCGACCATTCAGCGGGTGCGCGAGCTGGTTGAAAACCGTATGTTTCCGTTAACCCTGGGTGGACTGGAAGAAGGTATGGCATTGCTCACCAAGTGATCGGATATTGATCACGGGTGATTTATGACCGGCGGGAGAAAACAGCCCGGGAGTAACGAAGGGTCGACGGTGAATGCCCCTGAGCATCTCGAGCTTCAGGATCTGCTGGAGCGGTTGTCCGGTTGTATGCTCAGTGACCGTTACCGGCTGCAAAGGCAATTAGACAAACTGGCCGTGGCGGGCTCGTTGGTGAGTGCGCCTTCGGCAGCACTCGAAAAACTAAAACGGAAGATTCACGACTCCCGCGATCTGGCTCTGGTGCGGGCGGGTCGTGTGCCAGCTGTCGGCTATCCCCCAGAATTACCTATCAGTGGCTGCCGCGAGATCATTCTCGATACGCTGGCGCAACACCAGGTGGTGATAATTGCCGGCGAAACAGGCTCCGGTAAAACCACGCAACTGCCTAAGATGTGTCTTGAGGCGGGGCGTGGTGTTACCGGCCTGATCGGACACACTCAACCGCGACGCCTCGCCGCACGAACGGTGGCGAGCCGCATAGCTGATGAACTTTCGGTGGCGCTCGGCGAAACCGTTGGTTATCAGGTTCGCTTCAAAGACAACAGCACCGAACAGACCCTGGTCAAATTAATGACCGATGGCATTTTGCTTGCCGAAATCCAGCGGGATCGGTATTTGAATCGCTACGACACCATCATTATTGATGAAGCTCACGAGCGCAGTCTGAATATCGATTTTATATTGGGTTATTTAAAACAACTTTTGCCGAGACGTGCCGATTTGAAGGTTATTATCACTTCGGCGACGATTGATGTAGAGCGCTTCTCATCCCATTTTGACAATGCGCCCGTTATCGAGGTGTCGGGTCGTACCTATCCCGTGGCATATCGCTATCGGCCGATAACACCTGATGACGATATGTATCAGGCCATCAACCACGCTGTTGAAGAGCTCCTGCTGGTACCGCAGAAAGGCGATATTCTGGTTTTTCTGAGTGGCGAGCGGGAAATTCGCGAAGCTGCGCTGAGCTTGCGTCGCTGCCAGTTTCCACACCTGGATATAGTGCCGCTCTACGCACGTCTTAATTTGGCAGAGCAGAACCGTATTTTTCAGGCTCATCAAGGCATCAGGGTTGTGCTTGCCACGAATGTCGCCGAAACCTCACTGACGGTGCCAGGGATACGGTATGTCATAGACACCGGGCTGGCGCGCATCAGTCGATATAGCTACCGAACCAAAGTTCAACAGCTTCCCATAGAACCCATTTCACAGGCCAGCGCCAATCAACGTGCCGGTCGATGTGGGCGAATGAGTGACGGAATCTGCATAAGGCTGTATAGCGAAGACGACTACAACCAACGCCCGGCATTTACTACGCCGGAAATACTCCGTACCAATCTGGCAGCGGTTATTCTGCAAATGCTGCAGTTACGGATCGGCGATGTGCGTCATTTTCCGTTTCTGGAACCACCAGATAACCGATTGATCAACGACGGCTTTGCTCTGCTAAAGGAGCTGCAGGCTGTGGATAGTAAAGATCGCTTAACCAGTAGTGGGCGGCGACAGGCGCAATTTTCAGTCGACCCGAGGCTGGCGAGGATGCTGCTCGCGGCAGAAGCCGAAGGTTGTGTCCGGGAGGTTCTGGTAATAGCCGCTGCCCTGAGTATTCAGGATCCTCGCGAGCGACCAGCTGATAAACGCCAGGCCGCCGATCAGCAGCACGCGCAGTGGCGTGACAAGGCATCTGATTTTGTCAGTATTCTGAATCTGTGGAGCCATTTTGAGGCGCAGCGGCAAACCTTGTCGCGCAACCAGTTTGCCCAATATTGCCGTAAGTCATTTGTATCCTATCTGCGCATGGTGGAATGGCGAGATTTGCATCATCAGCTGCACATGGATTGTCGACAGATCGGTATCAAGGTGGGGGCGGGGCCGGCTGAGTACGACAATGTGCACCGGGCTTTGCTTGCCGGGCTGCTTGCACATGTCGGATTTCGCCACGAAGGGCGAGAATTCCAGGGCGTACGCAATCGCAAATTTCATCTGTTCCCAGGTTCTGGTCTGGCTGCCAGGCCGCCAAAATGGGTGATGTGTGCCGAGATGGTGGAAACGTCTCGTCTGTACGGCCATTACAACGCGAGTATCAATGTTGAATGGCTGCCGGCGCTGGCCGGTCATCTGGTCGCCAAACAATACAGCGAGCCCCATTACGATAAAGATAATGGCAGGGTAATGGCCTATGAAAAGCAGAGTCTCTATGGGCTGACCATCGCTGACCGGCGGAAAGTCGATTACGGGCCCATTGACCCGAAAGTGTGCCGAGAAATATTTATTCAATCTGCCCTGGTTGAAGGTGCTTATCTGCGCACCAAAAGAACTAAAGTCCAAAGTGGCGAGCGGTTGATCAACGCCAGCAAACGGAGTTCAGAAAAAAGCAGCAAAGCAATCAATAAAAAGCTCAATATTGGTGAATTCGCTGTACACAACGCGGAGCTATTAACGCAACTTCATGATCTGGAAGAGCGTATGCGCCGTCGTGACATACTGGCTGAGGAGGCGGTGCTTTACCAGTTTTACGACGAGCGAATTCCAGCTGAGGTGGTGAGCCTGGCGACGTTTGAACGCTGGCGAAAAATAGCCGAAAAAAGTTCGCCGCAGATGCTGTTTGTCGATCGCGAACTGCTGACACGAAACGCGCCCTCAAGCCAGGAACAGGCGCAGTTTCCGCATGTTATCAGTTGGGGGGATGTTGATTATCAGCTGAGCTACCTGTTTGAGCCAGGGCAGGCGCAGGACGGGGTGACCGTCAGTGTGCCGCTCGCCCTGTTACACGAAATTCCGCGGTATCGTTTTGACTGGCTGGTGCCCGGCTTATTACGTGACAAGTGTATCGCCCTGATGAAAGGCTTGCCTAAACAATGGCGTAAACATTTTGTGCCGGTACCGGAGTTTGTCGACCGGGTGATGCCGCGTCTGGTTGCTGACGACAGACCCTTGCACGTAGCACTGGGCGAGCAACTCCGCTATGTTTGTGGCGTTGAGGTGCCGGGGCAGTGCTGGCAGCCAGACTCACTGGATACCTTTTACCGGATGAACTTTCGCTTATTGGATGAGCGGGGTAATTTGCTGGAGAACTCCCGTGATCTGGATCAGTTGCGGCAGCGTTTTCGTCAGCATCTACAATCATCCATTGCGCAGCACGCCTCCCCACAGTTTGAGCGTACCGGGATTACGCGGTGGGATTTTGGTGAGTTGCCAGAGACTCATGTTGTCAACAGCAAACGTCATGCTATTCGTGTGTATCCAGCGCTGTGCGACGACCAGGATAGCGTATCGTTGAAATTGTGTGATAGCCCCGGCCTGGCAGCTAGCTATTCGGTGAACGGCGTGGTTCGCCTGAGCATGCTGGAGAACAGTCAAATCGTTAAATACCTGGAGAAAGACGTATTAAAAAATAAGGCGTTGCTGCTGAGAGCAATGCAGCTACCGGATCGCAAGGTACTTGTTGAAGACATGATATTTGCTGGATTCCAGAGCGCCTGTTTTGTTGACAGGCCAATGCCGCGCAGTGAGGCGGAATACAGAAAACTGATCGCCAGGGGTAGGGACGAGATTGTCAGTATTGTAAACCGCATAGAATCAATCCTGCTATCGATGGCTGATGACCTGGTCGAGCTTTATGCCGTCCTGGGACGTAAGCGTGCCAACTTTCCTGGTCCGTCAAGTCAGGTGGAGGCCCAGCTGCGTGAATTATTTAGACCTGGATTATGCCGCGAGGCTGGTCTTTATTGGATAGCTCAGTATCCCCGGTACATCAAGGCCGCACTGCAGCGGATGCAAAAACACCTCGTAAAAACCGACCGTGAGGAAAGTTTCACCAGGGAGATGGATGAGTTTACAGACACCCTTGCCAGCTTACGCTGTGGTAAGACACATTATGCGCCCGCGGACTTGCGGGAAATACAGGTATTTCGCTTTATGATTGAGGAATACCGGGTGTCTCATTATGCGCAGCACCTGAAGACGGCTGTGCCCGTGTCTAGTAAAAGGCTTGCGAAACAATGGCAGATGCTGAGGGAGAAGCTTGGCTGAGTTAACAGGTGACCGACTACTCAGGTCTATCCCCAGGCGGCTGCGGGCAGGGAATTTTTGCACTGAAAGCTTGCTAATAAGCGAACTTGCCGTGCCAGCAGACGTGGGTGCGATAGTATTAATGTGATGGCTTTGAATATGGGGTTTTTGTAAAAATCACAGATTATGGAAACTAAATCTGGCAGACTGGGTCATAAGTGTCAGCTTGTGACCGGACAGGTACTGGCTACTTAGACCTCTAATGTTGCAATTAACTATCTCAGGAGAGATCGAATGATTAATAACTCCAGGAAACCACTCGCTGCTGCTGTCGGTGCTGCTTTTATGGTATCTGTTGCTGTTAGCCCTTTGGCCTTTGCAGGCGACAACCCTTTCCAGGTCACCCAGCTTGGTGCCGGTTATAACCTGGCAGCTAAAGCTGAGGGCGAAGGTAAATGTGGTGAAGGTAAATGTGGTGAAGGAAAAGCGGCGATGAAAGCCGAGGAAGGCAAGTGCGGTGAAGGAAAAGCGGCGATGAAAGCCGAGGAAGGCAAGTGCGGTGAGGGCAAGGCGGCTGCAGCTAAAACCGCAGAAGGCAAATGTGGTGAAGGTAAGTGTGGTGAAGGCAAGTGTGGCCAGGGGAAATCCGCTGACAAGCCTGCGCAGTAAACTGATAACTGCGCGTGTCCGCATCACACAAAGTTAGCGGAGCGGGGCTGGGGTTGCGACGGACCCTGATGGGTCCGTTGTCTTCTCTTACACCAGACGACGTTGACTTTCTGGAGGTTGCTCCAGAAAACTGGATTAATGTCGGCGGCCGCTTCGGTCGGCAGTTACGTGAATACGCGGAGCGTTTTCCGTTTACCTGCCACGGCCTGTCACTTTCTATAGGCTCACCGTTGAGTCTTGACTGGGATTTACTGAAAAATATTAAACAGTTTCTTGCTGACCACCAGGTTCGTTATTACTCAGAACATCTCAGTTATTGCAGTGATCACAGCCATTTGTACGACCTGTTGCCAATACCATTCACTGAAAATGCGGTTAAATATGTGGCTGATCGCATACGCCAGGTACAGGATTTTCTGGGTCAGCAGCTGGTGATTGAAAATGTGTCCTACTACGCCGCTCCCCAGCAGGAAATGAGCGAAATTGATTTTCTATGTGCCGTGCTTAATGAGGCCGATTGTTTGTTATTGCTGGATGTAAATAACATTCACGTGAACAGCATCAACCATCAGTACGACGCTGACACGTTTTTACGAGGAATACCCGGAGATCGCATTGCCTACGGCCATATAGCAGGGCACTTTGTCGAAGCTGAGGATTTGCGCGTCGATACCCACGGCGCAGCGGTCATCGACCCCGTATGGGCCTTGCTTGACAGGGCTTATGAGCTTTTTGGATTTTTTCCCACGCTGCTGGAGCGTGATTTCAATTTTCCACCGGTCGCCGAGTTGCTTGAGGAAGTGAATGTTATCAAGCGGCTTCAGTGATCTGCCTGCGCGGTTGGGCAGCGGATTGAGAGCCCAGAGCCGGCATTTTCCGGTTAGCAGATGAATAAGGCACCGGGCAACTACGGATTTCAGGCGACCCAACTGGCGTTTGCCGCGCACCTGCGCAACCCGGAAACGAATCCGCCGCCATCCGATATTGAGGATCGGCGACTCGCGATATATCGCGATTTGATATTCAACAACATAGAATCCTTTCTTGGTAGCGGCTTTCCGATATTGCATAGCATTATCGCAGCCGGTGACTGGCAATTACTGGTGCGTGACTTCATTGCCAGTCACCAAAGCCATTCACCTTACTTCCTGGAGATCAGCCAGGAATTTCTGCGTTACCTGAATGAACAGGAGCCAGCGCTGCTGGCCCCTTTGCCCTTCGCCAGGGAGCTGGCCCACTATGAATGGGTTGAGCTGGCGCTTGATGTATCCGCTGAAGAGTTTCCTGTTGCTGGTGTGAAGCCGGAAGGCGATTTGCTGGCAGATAGTCTCGTGGTCTCGCCCCTGGCGTGGCGCCTGTGTTACCAGTTTCCGGTTCACAACATCGGTGCCGAATATCAGCCTGTTACGCCGCCAGAACAGCCGACCTGTCTGGTTGTTTATCGAAACCGCCAGGAACAGGTTCAATTTCTTGAAACTAACAACGTTACATTGCGACTATTACAGTTGCTTGAAGATGGCGAACTAAATGGGCGTGAGGCCTTGCGGCAAATCGCTGATGAGCTTGGTCACCCGAGTAGTGATTTTGTAGAGGCGGCGGGTGTCGAAACACTTGGCCAGCTGTTGGAGCTTTCGATTCTTTGTGGTTTCAGGCATTGACTCCCGGTTCCACGAGCCAAATTGTCATCAAATCGAAATAATTAAGTCACCTTGGCGTCATGTAATCTTTCCAGAATATCCCCTGCGTAGCAACGCGAGTCGGTTTCACCGGCTGTCACTAGTTAGTATTTACTGTGAGGGGAATAAATATGAAGAAAACAGCAATGATTCTGGCAATTGCTTCGACATGTGCGATGAGCACGCAGGCTGGCACTGTGATAACGGACGGTCCAGATATTATTCTTAAAACCAGGGGTGGACTGGAAGCCAGGACGAGCGATGGTCGATATTCATTCAAGGTTGGTGGCCGTATCCAGCTCGACTATAACGACTACGACGGTGTAATAAACAAGGCTGTCGATGCCGACGGTAGCGATATCTGGTTTCGTCGAGCACGCCTTGAGCTTAGCGGACATTACGACGACTGGTCATACCTGATGGCCTATAACCTGACCGAGGATGGATCGATTGATCAGCTTAACTTTAGTTACGGAGGATGGGGTGATCTGGCGAATTTGACCTTTGGGCAACAGAAGGAAGACTTTGGTCTGGAAGACACCGGCAGTTCTAAGTG
>JBFJZC010000149.1:0-7285 GCA_041622295.1 Porticoccaceae bacterium | reverse complement strand
GCCGAATCGGGAGATACCATGCGATATTCACCTAGTAAGCCAACGCTCACCGTCACCGCAACTCTTACTCTGTGCCTCGTTATCGCCGGCCTGCTAGCTGGCCCGAGGCAGAGCAGTGCCGACTGGAAAAGCATGCTGGACCAGGCCCAAAAAACTGTCACCGGCATGCCATCGCAAACGCCTGCTAACCTGGCCGTGACCGGCCTGTCAAATACCGAGGTTGTCGATGGCCTGAAGCAGGCTCTGGTTCAGGGTTCAAAAACCGCCATCGATTCACTGGGCAGAGAAGATGGCTTTCTGGGCAATCCCGACGTGCGTATTCCCCTGCCCGGCAAGCTCGGGAGCCTGGAAAAAGGGCTTCGCGTTATGGGTCAGGGCGCTGCTGTAGACAGCTTTATTACGTCGATGAACCGGGCCGCTGAGCAAGCCGTTCCCCAGGCGACCGATTTATTTGTTAACACTATCACCAGCATGTCTCTGGAGGATGCCCAAAGTATACTCAAAGGGCCGAATGACGCCGCGACCCAGTACTTACGCCAGCACGGTGGCGATAAACTCACAGAATTAATGAAACCCATCATCAAAGATGCCACAGACAAGGTCGGCGTAACCAGCGCCTACAAAAACATGATAGGCAATGCCGGTATGCTGGGACAGTCCGCCGGCATGAGCGGCCTGGATCTCGATAGCTATGTTACTGAGCAGGCCACCAATGGCCTGTTTTTGCTGATCGCTGCCGAAGAAAAACGTATCCGCGAAAATCCTCTCGCCCGAACCACCGATATACTCAAAAAAGTGTTTTCATCGGCAATGTAGTGCAAGGCACACATAACTGTATCCCGTCGCGATGGCGGGGCCGCGTAACAATATTCAACCACCCTCCTGTCCTGGCACCCTCAAGCCCCCGATCAATCACCCGTTCTCTATCAGCTTTGGCTGACAATTGAACCTGTGTCGCTAATCCTGCCCTCGACCGGGGGCCTCAAACCAGGCCCACTTAACTGTATAATGCCTCGCTCGCAGTAGCTTTCGTCGTTGAGACACTACAATGATTAGCCTTGGCAAGACTTACGAATTAGATGTGATAAAAGCTGTGGATTTTGGTTTTTATCTGGATGCGCATGAGCTCGGTGAAATCTTGCTACCCAGGAAGCACGCCCCGCACAACCTCTCCGAAGGCGACGCCATTGAGGTCTTTCTCTATCTCGACTCAGAAGATCGGCCCATCGCGACCACACAAAAACCCGCAGCCTGTGTCGGGGAATTCGCCTATCTTAAGGTCGTGGACACTACCCCAGTTGGCGCTTTCCTGGATTGGGGCCTCGATAAAGACGTATTAGTGCCTTTTGCCGAGCAGCACAGGCCTATGGAAGTCGGACATTTTTATCTTGTGTACCTCTACGTCGACCGAGCCGACGGTCGAATTACCGCCTCATCTAAAATCGACAGTTTTCTTGATGACAACGCCCCCCATAACTTTCAGGCGCAACAGGCGGTGAATCTGATTATCGCCAATAGCACCGAACTCGGCTACAAAGCCATTGTTAACCACAGCCATTGGGGCCTGTTATACAAAACCGATGTATTTCAGCGTTTGACCTTTGGCCAGCACATCAGCGGTTTTATTAAGTACATCAGGCCGGATGGCAAGATTGATCTAAGCCTGCTACCGCCTGAGAACGGTCGGCAGGCCCGGGACAACGATGCACAGCTTATTCTGGCCTACTTACGCAACGAAGACGGTTTCGCCGCCGTACACGATAAATCCGACCCTCAATTAATCGCCGAGCTTTTTGGCATGAGTAAAGGCGCCTTTAAAAAAGCCATCGGCGGCCTGTACAAACAGCGGATAATCATTATTGAAAAGACAGGGATCCGCCTCATCGAAAATCAGACTGGCAATGACTAAAGCAGAGAATTATTTTGAACAACAACGACATCTTACGCCGCATCCGCTACATCTTCGATTTTGGGGATGCCAAAATGATAGCCTTATTTGCCCTGGCAGATCATCAGGTCACACGGGAACAAGTCAGTAACTGGCTAAAAAAAGACGATGACCCAGCTTTTGAGGAATGCGGTGACACCGAGTTAGCCATTTTTTTAAACGGCCTGATAAACGATAAACGCGGCAAAAAAGATGGGCCGCAACCTGAACCGGAAAAACGTTTAACGAATAACATCATTTTCAACAAGTTAAAAATCGCGCTCAATCTTAAAGCCGAGGACGTACTGGCGATGATGCGACTGGCTGATTTCACCATCAGCCCCCATGAATTAAGCGCGTTTTTTCGCAAGCCAACTCACAAACACTACCGGGTCTGCCAGGACCAGGTTTTGCGAAACTTCCTGCAGGGCATGCAGCTTAACTATCACGTAGAAACCCCAACGGAAACGCCCTTCCCGTGGAAAAAGGCGTCTGAAGCGTCACCGAAAATCCCCAGTTAAGGTCAGGCTAAGTCTTAAAACCAAGAATAAACTGTAAAACTAAGAATAAGTGAACCAAAAAAACATCGCCATCATTGCTGATGGCGATGTTTTTAAGGAGACTTCTCGCTTTACAGAGGGGAGCTATCTCGCTAACTGGCTAAAGAAAAGCCCTGATAGCCGTTCTCGACCACCGCATCACACTCCTCACGGTATGTGTTGGTACCCGCAAGATAAGGCATAAAGCCTCGCGGTTTGCCTTCGATCTTTGTGCCGAGATACCATGAATTACAGGTGGGCGCAGTCATCATGGAACCTTGCGCAGCCTTGTTCACATGCTCAACCCAGGCGTCCTCTGCTGCCAACTCAGGCTCGATGGTTTTAATCTTGTTTGCCCGTAAATAAGCAATACAGTTATCGATCCACTCCACATGCTGCTCAATAGAATGCAGCACATTGCTCACCACAGAGGGGCTACCAGGGCCCGTTGTGGTGAAGAAGTTAGGGAAGCCGACACTTTGCAAACCCATGTACATACGCGGCCCGTCCTTCCACTTGTCAGCGAGCAGCAAGCCATCGCGACCGCGAATATTCATGCGCTTGATAGTACCGGTCATGGCATCAAAGCCGGTAGCATAAACCAGCACGTCAAACTCGTAGTTGGCTTTAGTGGTGCGCAGGCCGGTCGACGTGACTTCCTCAACCGGGCTTTCACGTAGATCAACAATGGACACGTTGTCCTGCTTAAACGCAGCGTAATATTCCGTGTCAATCACCGGGCGCTTACAGTGCAGGGGATAGTTTTTTGGCGAGAGGGCTGCAGCTTTTTGAGCATCCAGGGTCTCTTGCAGATATTCGCGATACAGTTCGCAGGCGATCTCATTGGCTTCCGGGTTAAAGTATGTATCCGCGTACAGGGACAACACGTTAATGCCAAAGTCTTTGATCTCCTGCTTGCGCTGCTCCGGGGTGATCTCCAGTATTTTTTTACTGGGCCGCGGTTTTGGTGGCTTGCTGGGATCCGGGACTCGCTTCGGTCCACTGTAATTAGCGATGCCCATTTCGTTATTGCGCTGGCGCTCACGAATTTCCTCATAATCTTTTTTCGCCTGTGCGAGGAAAGCCGGATTCATCGGCGCATTTCTAGCCGGAAAGGTGTACACGGGGCTGCGCTGGAAGGCGATCAGCTCTTTTGCCTGTTTGGCGATTTGCGGGATAGCCTGCACGCCGGATGAACCACAGCCAACGATAGCGACACGTTTACCGGTCAGGTCAACACCGTCTCGCGGCCATTGCGCTGTGTGGTACACATCACCCTTAAACGAATCTGCATTTTTGAAGTCCGGGTAGTTGGGCTCATTTAAACAACCCGTCGCCATAATGCAGTAAGTACAGGTATACGTGTCGCCCTGATCAGTCTTAACCGTCCAGGTATTGCTGTCTTCGTTGTAGATAGCATCCGTCACCTTGGTATCGAATTTAATATCCTTGCGCAGATCAAACCGGTCCGCCACGTGGTTCAAATAGCGTTCGATCTCGGGCTGTCCGGCCATCACCTCGGTCCAGTCCCACTCCTGTTGCAATTCTTTGGAGAACGAATAGGAGTACTCGATAATGGGCAGGTCGGCTCGGCAACCGGGGTAACGGTTCCAGAACCAGGCCCCACCAACGCCAGTTCCTGCTTCAAAGGCCTGGATGTTCAAGCCCTGATCGTTCAGCCGCTTGATCATATACAGGCCCGCCATCCCCGTTCCCACCACGATGGCATCCAGAACTTTTCCTTTTGAATCAGTCATATAACTATCCTCTCACCTTTGGAATTTGTATTCGTTTAAGTTTTTTCGAAACTAGATCCGCCCGCCCTCCATATCCCAGAAGCCTGAAACAAGAGCAGGTGATGCGCATAAGCAACGAGCTATCATAGCAAACAGGGTTGAACATGTAAGTCCCTATGAAGAGTCAGACTATTACTCTGTGTGAGAACTGTGCTCAGTGACGGTTCAGAGCGATCGAAAAGTCAGAACCGTAGTGATGTCCCGAAAAACACCGTGTGCCGTTATCGTTACTCAGCGCTCGAAGCGCCAGCTGGCGCTTTCACCATCTCGCGCACAGTTGAACGACCAGGAGCTCGCGCTTCTATCAATCCTTCGGGCTGTCTTCAGTCCGCCGAAATCTGGCAAGCCAGTCTGAGTTGCTCCTGGTCTTGAAGATCCAGCCACGGCTTATATCACTATGCCCTTGCGCCAGAAGATCTCCGTTCGAATCAACCCAAAGGACAATCCGCTCATGTATTGTGGAGGGTGTGTTCTCCCCGCCGCCGGACGCGGCGACATCTCGACCCCATCCAGACCCATCGCATACCAGCGCCAATTTCACGGGCAACTTCCGCTCAGTAACATCTAAGGCCAACCGCTCCCTGTCAGCCAGGGCGTCAAGTTCAATAACACCATTTGCGGTGTCGTGCCGCAACATCGCAACAACAGGATTGATAAGTTCTCGTGCATAGAAGCCGAGCGCAAATCTGTCCAGCCGAGGCTCAGGATTGGCCGCAGTAAATGCCGTGATCGAGCCAGGCTTTCCACCGTCGAAGCTTTGCCGTTCCCAGGTGCCAAAAAATACGTAGTCCCCGGAAAGATCCTGACAACCACGCTCAAATCCATAAACGGGCCGTAACGCGGCCAGGAAAAACACTATTGCGAGGTAATATCTTGCCATTCACTAGAGTCCTGTAGTCTGCACGGAGAGTCGTCACTGAGCCTCATCACGACCAGCATCCTGTTAGCGATAATGCACAACAACCCGCGCTACTTTTTGATTGCCGTGTTCATCGGCTTCCTCACCAAAAAACATCACTTCCACGGCGAGCTTGTCGAGTATCGACTTATAGTACACCGCCAATGAGTCAACACCTTCGGTGACATCGAGCAATTCAAAATGCAGATCTGGGACTTTGTCGAGCGCTGCCCGCCAGTACGCGCCAATGGCTTCCTTGCCTTTCAGCGTGCCGGCATCACCGCCCAGCGTCAGTTTTATCATAGGCGTGGTGATTTCAAAATCATCCTGATAATGGGCGAGAATTCTTTCAAGGTCGTGGCTGTTCCAGGCCCCTATCCATTCGCGAGCGAACTCCGCAGCACTCATGCACTTCTTATTGACCACGACATTAGCTCTCCTGTGTTGATCTTTCCAATATTCATGTTTACTGCATTCATCTGTGCCCAGCTCATGATCGACAATGCCACCGCTTATTGAGTCATCTCGCGCCGACCACTGCGCGTCGACCAATGACCGTCATTAGCACCGCAAAACTGCCAGATTACCCCAATTTAAGGCGAGCTCTAAAATAATTCGAGTAATTTTTTGTATGCGCCCGGATCAATTACCAGCACGAACAACAAACCGCTCAGGGCGCCGTACAAATGAGCATCGTGATTGATCCTGCTGCCTTCTCGAGCCGACGCTATCCAGGAATAAACAAGGAAGACGATGGCAACCACGAAGGCCGGTATCGGCACGGGTATCAGCAACACATACAGGCTATGGGTAGGAAAATAGACGATAAAGGCGAGCAACACAGCAGCAATGGCCCCAGATGCGCCAAGGCTTGCATAACGCGGGTTGTTACGCTGTTTGATCCATGTGCCCAGTTGCCCCGTAAACAGGCCAACGCCGTAGAGCACGATAAATTGTGTCGTGCCCAGGACCCGTTCCATTGGGAAAGCAAAAAAATAGAACGTCACCATATTGAACAATAGGTGGGTGAGATTGACGTGCACAAAGCCACTCATATAAATAGAGTCGTATTGCTTTTTGCGTAACAGCCAGTACGGCCGAAACATGCTCTGCTCAATAATTTTGGGGAAAACGTAGAGACCCAGAAGACTGGTTATAGAGGTGAGCGCAAAAACTATCCAGGCACCCTCATTCCCAACAAACATCATCTGGCTGACCTGAGTAACGGTGTTTTGGCGGGAGTGTTCAGAATTCTGTGTCACAGTAATTCCTCGTTAATCATCTGATCACAGATCCAGTAGACCATCAAGCCGGCCTTCAAAGAAGATGGCCAGTTGAGACAGCGTGATGTTCCAGTTCTGGATCGGCATCGTCCATTTCTTACTGGCATTTTGAACCCCCAGGTAAAGCAGTTTCAGTAAGCTATCCTCGTTTGGAAAGCCGCCCTTGGTCTTGGTCAATTTCCGGAACTGACGGTGGACAGCCTCGATGGAATTCGTTGTATAGATCACTCGTCGAATATCCGGAGGGTACTTGAAGTAGGCTGAGAGATGCTCCCATTTCGTCCGCCAAGACTTGATCACGATGGGGTACAAATTACCCCAGCGGGACTCCAACTCGTCCAGTGCCTGCTCCGCAGCATCTTTGGACGTAGCTCTGTAGACACGCTTTAGATCGACCATAAAAGCTTTCTGGTTCTTTGAAGCTACGTACTTCAGAGAGTTGCGGACCTGGTGAACGACGCAGAGCTGAACCTCGGTATTGGGGAAAATTGTGGCGATGGCTTCCGGAAATCCAGTCAAGCCATCGACGCTGGCAATCAGGAAATCTTCCACGCCCCGATTGTGAAGATCGGTCAGGACAGAAAGTCAGAAATTCGCCCCCTCGCTCTCTGACAGGTAGAGGCCGAGAATCTCCTTCTTGCCTTCCAGATTGACGGCCAGCACCGTTTAAACCGCCTTGCTCTTGTAACGTCCGTTTGTAGTCCCCCCGAAAATTAATCGAGGTTTTGAGTAGAGACTTTTACAATACTCGCACAAGGAGCGAATGATGAAGAAGTCTCGATTTTCCGACAGCCAGATTCTGGCAATTTTGAAGCAACACGAGGCCGGTGTGCCGGTGGCCG
>JBFJZC010000148.1:0-7341 GCA_041622295.1 Porticoccaceae bacterium | reverse complement strand
TATTATTGAACGCCACGTGCGACATATGTTCGGAATGCGCGCACGTGTTCATGATGTACCCGTATGGGGATATAAAAGTGCATGTGCGACATATCATTCCCTGATTGATTAATTATTAGCGCCACAATACCTTGATTTCAAAGGAAAAATCAACAGACCCACAAACCCTCTCTAGATATGACGCGCATGCTCAATGATGCGGCGGTTTGGCACTTATATGAGCATGTGCGATATATGCTGCCAAAACACGCGCCGCCAAAATTCCTATAACATGTTGAAACATAATGCAATATGAAACTTTGTTGGTCGGAGCCCCAGATGAACACCGCTCATTAGCACTTCCAGGCTTTTCGGACAAAGGGTTTGCGGAAGCGAGATCGGATCTTGCGTTGCCACATCGCAGAGGATCGATAACAAATTTACGACCTCACCATGAGCTGGGCATCACCTCCCTTTAGCTTTGAACCTCTCTTCCCTTACCTCCTTGCCCTCCTTGCCTTCCCCATCTTTTCCTGCCGCGCTTCAGATTTCGAGTGCGCCACCCTGGCCACGACAAAACACCAATCAAATTGCCTATAATGTCATCCTCTTTACCAAACTGTCAGAACGTTCCCGCCAGGTTAAAAGGTATCTCCATGACTGCACCAGATCACACCTCCGCGCCCTCTAACAATGCAATAGCGCTTGACGCCGTTATCGTCGGCGCGGGCTTTGCCGGGCTGTATATGCTGCACAAACTTCGCGAACAGGGTCTGACGACGCGAATCTATGAGGCCGGTAGTGGCCCCGGTGGCACATGGTTCTGGAACCGCTACCCCGGTGCGCGAGTTGACATTGAGAGCATGCAATATTCCTATCAGTTCTCAGAAGAACTCCAGCAGGAGTGGGAGTGGTCGGAGCGCTACGCCCCTCAGGCGGAGCTACTGGACTACATCAACCATGTGGTTGAGCGTTTTGATCTGGCCAGAGATATTCAGTTCAACACCCGGATAGAATCTTCCGTTTTTGATGAAGCCAACAGTCTGTGGCAGGTCTCGGCCAGCAATGGCGATAAGCTCAGCGCTAAATATTGCATTATGGCTACCGGCTGTTTATCCGCCGCCAACAAGCCCGATATTCCAGGCCTAAATTCGTTTACTGGCCCGGTTTACCACACCGGCGAGTGGCCCCATGAAGCAGTGGATTTCACAGGTAAAAGGGTTGGCATTATCGGCACGGGATCATCGGCCATTCAGGCAATCCCGATCATTGCCGAGCAGGCAGATCATTTAACGGTCTTTCAGCGGACGCCGAATTTTTCAGTGCCGGCCTATAACAAAGCCCTTGATCCTGACTATATTAAAGACATCAAACAAAACTACACAGCCTTGCGGAACAGAGGTAAACAGGGGTTCACAGCCTTTGATACCCAGTCCAACGACAAAGCGGCGACGGAAATGTCCCCTGAAGAAATTAGGGCGGAACTTAACAAACGTTGGCAAATGGGTGGCTTGAATTTTTACGGCGGCTTTGCAGATTTCATGGTCAATCAGCAAACCAATGACATGATTGCAGATTTTGTTCGCGAAAAAATTGCGCAAAAAGTTAAGGACCCCGACACCGCCAAACTACTCTCGCCGAAAACCGTATTTGCCTGCAAACGCCTGTGTGCAGATACCGGTTACTTTGAAACCTATAATCGCGATAACGTGACCCTGGTGGATATCAGCAAGACCGCCATTTCCGCCATCACGCCGGAAGGCCTTAAGGTCGGCGACCAGGCTTATTCTTTCGACTGCCTGGTCTTTGCCACCGGCTTTGACGCCATGACCGGCTCATTGAATAAAATCGATATTCGCGGCATCGGCGGCCAATCGCTGAAGGAAAAATGGTCCGCCGGACCCCGCACCTATCTGGGCCTGTGTTCAGCGGGCTTTCCCAACTTGTTTACCATCAGCGGGCCGGGCAGCCCCTCGGTGTTTACCAACATGGTGACATCCATCGAACAACATGTGGAATACATCAGTGACATGATTACTTATCTGGGCGAGCACAAACTGTCGACCATAAACGCCACCAAAGAAGCCGAAGATGCCTGGGTCAGTCACGTTAATGAAGTCGCCAGCGCTACGCTCTTGAACGCCTGTAGCTCCTGGTACCTGGGGGCAAATATCCCCGGCAAAGAAAGAGTGTTCATGCCTTATGTGGGGGGCTTCCCGCCCTATGTTGAAAAATGCAACAAGGTTGCAGAAAGGGGCTATGAAGGGTTTACTCTTGCCTAGAGAATGCTGACGGCAGCCGGATCTGCATGCAGACTGGTATGCACACAGAAACCAACAATATTAAAGGGGGCTATTATTAACAAGCTAGCGATTACACCATCAAACCATGACTTCAGCGAAATCAATGTGGCCATGCAAAAATACGTCGACGCCAATCTGGTCAGTTGCCTGTCGGCGGTGATCCTGAAAGGCACCGATGTCATCGACTTCAAAACCTGGGGTTTTATGGACATTGAGTCCAAAAAACCGATGATCGACGATGCCATTTTTCGCATGTATTCCAATACCAAGATCGTCACCTCTGCAGCGGCAATGATTCTGTACGATGAGGGGGCCTTCGATCTCGATGATCCGGTGGAAAAATACATCCCTCAGTTCAAAGACCTAAAAGTCCTGAAACCCGGCGCAAAAGATCTCGGCGATACCGCGGCGCTGGCAACACCACCGACCATTCGTCAGCTGTTTTCACACTCTGCCGGGTTTGCCTACGGCCTGTTTCCCAACAACCCGCTCGATGTCGCCTATGTTGATCAACGCATCATGGGTATGGAATCAACGCTGGATGAGATGGTCGACAAGCTGGCCAAACTGCCGTTGCTTTTCCAGCCAGGCGAACGCTGGAACTACAGTATCGGTATCGACATTCTGGCGCGGTTGGTGGAAATCTGGTCGGGTAAAAGTTTTATCGAATTTCTTCAGGAACGCATATTTAGGCCACTGGATATGGTCGATACTGATTTTTATGTGCCCGAGAATAATCATCATCGCGTGACCACCAATTACTCGCCCATTGACCTACGTAATCCAATGACGCCGGGCCTTAAGCCCTGCCCCGACATCATGATTGGCAGTGTATTAGCGCCGAAGAACTTCCACTCTGGCGGCGGTGGCCTGGTCTCCACGATGAGCGATTACACCACCTTTATCCAGATGATTATTAACGGTGGCGAATGGAATGGGCAACGCATTATCTCGTCAGCATCGGTTGAGCTGATGCACACCAACCAACTGCGCGATGGTGTCAAGGTAAAGCTACCGACGTGGGATATGCCCAACACTGTTTTTGGTCTGGGTTTTGCTATCAAGAATTCGCCTGCAGAAGGTGAGCCAGACAGCGCCATCGGTGAATATCACTGGGGTGGCATGGCGGGAACCCACTCGTGGATTTCACCGAAAGCCGGAATATCCGCATTGCTGTTTACGCAACGGGCCTTTGGGTTTTGGCATCCTTTTAGTCACGAACATAAGCGGCTGGTCTATAAAATAGCCGGCTAACACAATTTTTATAAAAACTAAGTGAGGTGTGAGATATGGGACGTGTATCAGGAAAAGTGGCAATCATTACTGGTGGCGGTAGCGCTGGTATGGGTCGAGCCACATCAATTCTGCTGGCGCAGGAAGGTGCTAGTGTCATAGTTGGCGATATTAACGAGGCGGGCGCCAAAGAAACCGCCGATATCATTAATGCCGCAGGCGGCAAAGCCGTTTCCATGCGCCATGATGTCTCCAGCGAAAGCGACTGGAAAGCTATCGTCAAGCTAGCGGTGGACACCTACGGTCGCATCGATATTCTCGATAACAACGCCGCGATGTTTATTGCCAAACCCTTAATGGAAACGTCCACTGAAGAATTTCGCCTGCAAAATGCCGTCAACGTCGACGGTGTATTCTTTGGCATGAAGGCTGTCATCCCGGTGATGGAAAAAACCGGTGGCGGCGCTATCGTCAACATTTCATCCGGCGCTGGCATTGTCGGCTTTGCCGCCGCTGGCGCGTATAGCTCCAGTAAAGGCGCTGTGCGTCTGATGACCAAGTCCATGGCGCTGGAATGCGCGCAAAAGAAAAATAATGTGCGCGTCAACTCCATCCACCCTGGCCCCATTCTCACTCCCATGCTGGAACAGGGTATGCGCGACCTCGGCGACAGTACCGAGGTTCGCACGATGTTTGAAGGTATGGCACCCGTGGGTTATCTCGGCGAGCCGATGGATATCGCGCAGGGCGTACTGTATCTCGCCAGCGATGAATCAAAATATGTCACCGGCGCAGAACTGGCTATAGACGGTGGGTTTATCGCGCAATAACTTCCGCACCTTATTCAGTGGTTAACGGATCGACCCTGCGGTAATCAAAAGGGCCGCCCCATTATCAGGGCGGCCCTTTTTGTGGCCACCGTAGAACCGCTATTATTTTGAGAACCGCCGTTATTTTGAGAACCGCTGTTGTTTTGGTTGTTTTGACAATCACCCAGGTTGAAGTTCACAGCGGTAATAGTCACCCCAGTGTGGACTTCAACGCCCGAATGGATGCTATCCAATCGGAAGTCGACCACACATCGAGCCCCGTAACGACCACTGCAATTGCTATGGTGTCAAATTCGATTTATATTGAGCTGGCTGACAGCCTATCTAATCTGAGCTGATCTAGTTCGACCAACAATAGTTTGACCAAAAATATAACCAGGACGGAGTTTGCAGCGCCTTGAAACTAACCAGCGACGAGCTCACCTCAATCTGTCCTGACCCGATCATCGGCGTCGACAACAACGGCGTCATCAACGTATTCAACCCTGCCGCAGAAAAGCTCCTGGGTTTTCGGGCTAAAGACACTATCCATTTGTTGAAAATCACCGAATTATATGAGGAAGAAAAAGAAGCCCGCATTATAAAAAAATTACTGATGAGCAACGGCCATGGCGAAATTGGCCAAATAGAGGGCTACGAAACGCGAATTATCGCCCAGGATGGCCGGGTAATCCCCATTCGGCTATCAGCCACCATTCTGCGTGAAAATGGCAACATCCTGGGCAGTATCGGTTTTTTCCACGATCAGACCAGTCGCTTTAAACTTGAGGAGAAATTACGCGAACTCTCGCGCACTGATCATCTGACGGGAATGCTTAATTCAAGGCAATTCCATACCACACTGAGCGAAGAAGTAATCCGCTCTGTCCGCTACCAACGTCCTTTCAGCCTTATTTGTATTGACCTGGACAACTTCAAGCAGGTCAACGATTGCCTGGGCCACCTGGAAGGCGATGAAGTCCTCAAGCTTGTCGGCATCGTTGCGCAAGTCACCTTGCGTGAAAATGATACCGGTTATCGTTATGGCGGGGACGAATTCATGGTCATTTGCCCGGAAACCGATTATTCAGGCGCCGGCGAAGTCGCGGAAAGACTACGTACAACGTTCGCCAAACTGCTGCCTGGGGTGCTGGATACCGGCCTCGATAAGCTATCAAAGCCGGTCAGCATGAGCGCTGGCGTTACGGTGTTCTACGGCGGTAATCAGGTCGGTGTCAGTGAGCTGATCAGGCAGGCCGATATGACGATGTATCTTAGTAAAACCAATGGCGGCAACCAGGTCTCGCGCTTTGAAGCCACAACTAAAATCACAACGTAAGTACCATCCGTCCGTCGGCAAATAGCGCCATACAGTCTCGATCATCCCCACAAAACACGCTCAAATCGCCAGTTTTCCGCCAGGCTAAACGCAACCCATTGAAGTTGAGGGTCGTCTGTGTTTAATCTGTGCACACTGCACGCCCTGGAGAAACCCAGCGTTGAGAGCTTATATTCGGCATCCATCCAGCTTTCCCGTGTCCATCAAACTGGCCAGTGATGGCCATGAACTTGTCGACCAGATGTGTAATGTCAGCGTCGCAGGGCTGCAGGTCAAGTTACCTCATGCTATCGACGAAGGCACTTTGCTGGATGTCCGTATCACCACCATCACCCCGGCTTTTTCAGCGGCGGCGCGGACGGTGTGGTGTCACCAGGCTGAAGCAGACTTTGAAGTCGGGCTACACTTTCTGGAACCAAACGACGCCTTCAAAGTAAGAATGGTCGCGCAGATTTGTCATATCGAGGAATACCGGAAAAGCACCCTGGCCCGTGAGGGGCGGCACCTTACCGTTGAACAGGCGGCCAGGGAATGGATTAAAAAATACGCCGACACATTCCCTTCGTGACACTGGTCCTTCGTGATAGTGGTCCGTCGTGATAGTGGTCCGTTGTGATATTTGGTCGCCTGGACCGTTTCGTGTCCGAATATTGCCCTCTTGCTGGCTCGGGTTTCAACAACGCCGGCCGCCCGTCTTTCTTCACGTGCACCCGGATAGCCGCGACACAGGCTCTGCGCAGTAAGCAACGTTCGCTGTGCTACACTTCACGGAGCGGTTTTCTGTAATGGAAAGGCGCTGGTGTATTACTAGCAAGTTTTATTGCTGACAAATTTTATTACTGACAAGCTCCGAGCACCTGCGTTCTAAAGCCCACAATGGCCAGGAACCCCGTGCCGAGAACCCGCCACAACGTATGTGGATGCAGGTTCTGAGGGATATTCGGGAAACCGGGCATCCTCCCCTATTTGGAAAGGTGTTTGCATGTTACGAGATGACTTTGGGCGCGAGTTCCATTACCTGCGCCTGTCTATTACCGACGTTTGCAACTTCCGTTGCAATTACTGCCTCCCCGACGGTTACGAAGGCAAACCTGACCAGGCATTCCTGTCGCTGGGCGAAATTCGCCGTATCTGCGCGGCATTCGCGGCCACCGGTACCACCAAGGTACGGATTACCGGCGGGGAACCCTCTGTGCGCAAGGACTTGCCCGCCATTATCGCCGCTGTAAAAAACACCCCCGGCATCAAAAAAGTAGTCATTACCACCAATGGCTACAAATTACCGGAACGCATCAGGTCCTGGGCAAACGCGGGCCTGGATGGCATCAACCTCAGCATCGACAGTTTAGATCCCGCCGTTTTCCAGGCAATTACCGGCCACGAGCGGCTACAGGAACTGCTCGACGGCCTCGAACTTGCCGTCGAACTAGGCATTGGCCGTGTGAAAGTGAATACGGTGCTGATGCGCGGATTAAACGATAACCAGATCGAACGTTTCCTCACCTGGTTACAGGATAAACCCATCACCCTGCGTTTTATCGAGTTGATGCAAACCGGCGATAATGCTGAATTCTACGCACAACACCACGTGCGCGGCGCTGATATTAAAACTAAATTACTGGGTGCTGGCTGGACACAGACGCTACGCGGCAAGGATGCGGGGCCTGCACAGGAATTT
>JBFJZC010000147.1:0-7416 GCA_041622295.1 Porticoccaceae bacterium | reverse complement strand
GCATATGCTTGCTGACATGCAAACCAATGTGGATGCCTCAAGAATGCTGATGTTACGAGCGGCTGTTAAACTCGCCAAAGGTGAAAACGCCATGCGAGAAGTCACTCAGGCCAAGCTGTTTGGGTCAGAAACGTTTGCCGAGGTCGCTAATCAGGGGATGCAGATAATGGGCGGGTATTCCTACATGATGGAATACGATATGCAGCGTCACTACCGCGATGCGCGGAGCACTACTATAGCGGCTGGTACTTCGCAAATGCAGCGCAACCTTATCGCCAATACCATGGGGTTAAAGGTTAAATAGAATCACGGGTGTAACGAGAGGCGAAAGGTTAGCCTTTCGTTGCGCCAGTGCAGGCAGCCATGGCAAAGCAATCTCGCCACTGCTTAATTTTTCGACCTTCCATTTCGAAGACACCTACGCAAGGACGATCAACACCACCCGTGGTTTTCGTTTTGTTGATCCGCTCAACCAGGGCGGTATTGCCCGATGAAGCAATATTGAAGATCTCCCACCGTGTGACGCCCCCGGCGCTACCGACCTTCAAACTCGGGTTTTCGCTTGTCCTTAAATGCGGCAATGCCGCCAAGGCCATCTTTAGTCTGGGCCATATCGAGAATCGCTTTTTCTTCGGCGTCTAATTGCTGGGTAAATCCGTTATCAAAGCTTTCCAGCAGTAACCGGCGAGTGGTCCCGTAGGCGAGGGTGGGCCCCTGGGCGATTTGGTCGGCCAGTTGCTGTGTGACGGCGACCAGGTTGTCAGCGGTCGTTACCTGATTGACCAGCCCCCATTCCGCAGCTTCGGATGCGCTTAAGCGCCGATTAGTCACCATCATCTCTTCAGCGCGACGCAGGCCGATTTGCCTGGGCAGGAAGTAGGTCGCGCTGCCATCTGGGCTCATGCCAATACCCGTGTAGGCCATCATAAAACTGGCCTGTTCACTGGCGATGACAAAGCTACAGGAAGACAGCAACGACAGGCCTGCGCCCGCAGCCACGCCCTGCACACTGGCGATGACGGGGGCATTCATGGTGGACAGGGTGATGACGGCAGGGTGAAAGGAGTCGAGTAATTTACGCAGAGTGGCGGGCAGGTCCTTACCTGCGGCGGCGAAGGTTAAGACATCGCCACCGGCACAAAATATCTTGCCTTCGGCGTCGAGAATCACCGCTCTTATAGACGCGTCATCTCGGCAGATGCTCGCGACTGCGTTGAGCTCTTCCCCCATGTCAAAATTGAGGGCGTTGGCGGCCGCAGGTCTTGCCAGCGTAATACGAGCAATTGCGCCTTCGCGTTGAAACTTTATGGTTTGGTAGGACATGGGCCCTCCTTGTGTTCGTGATTAGCAAGCACATGGTACGCGGGGAGTTACGCGGCATCCAGATTATAAACTGTGGATTTACAGCGACACCCTTCATTACAATGCCGTGTTCGCTGTGTTGTGCCGGGACTCAGCAGTGAGGGGTCAGCAGCGAGATCTGACCTGCGTTATCAGCGCGGAGCAGTTATCAGAGCGGACCACTTATCAGAGCGGACCGCGGGACGATGGCGCAGCGTAACTATCTTAGTGGAAGAACTCGTAATGGAAAAACGCTAATGCCCTATTACCAGCAGCATGTTTTTATGTGTACCAATTTGCGCGAAGACGGCCGTGCCTGTTGTCAGGATCACAACGCCACGGAGTTGCGTGATTATCTGAAAAAAAAGGTAAAAGCCGAGGGGTTGGCCGGACCGCAGGGTGTGCGTATCAATAATGCCGGTTGTCTAGACCGCTGTGCGCTGGGGCCGGTGATGGTGGTTTATCCCAATGAAACCTGGTACCGCTACAAATCGACCGATGACCTGGATGAAATCTTCGAGAACCATCTGAAAAATGGTCAGAAAGTGCAACACCTGCGCATATCGCCGAAATATGATGATTAACGGTGCGAGTCCGCGCGTATGCCGCCCTGTGCCGACGCCCGGTAGCAGTAGAGACCTGCCAGTGGCGTCGTTCACCTGGCGCTAAAATGTGATGTTTAGCGTCGCCGATAAATCGGCGATTGCCTGAGCTTCCGACAACACTTTGATGGTGGTCATGCCGAGTTGTTTCGCGGGTTTTAAGTTAATACCGAGATCGTCGAGGTAAACCACCTGGTCCGGTGTCACCTCCATCCGCTCACAGGCCAGTAAATAAAACTCTGGTTGCGGTTTTCGCATACCCTCTTTGCTTGACTGAAGCACGTGATCAAACAGTGACATGGCAGCCTGTACCTGAGCCGCATTTTCCGGAGATCGGGACATGCCAGCGCCAGTTCCTGAACGAACATTGTTGGTTAGACAGGAGATTTTGAAATCCTGTTTACAGCGTTTGAGTACGTCAAGCATCCGTGGCCGGACGTCGCCGCTGAGTAGTTTGACCACCTCGGCACCGGGTATCGGATGACCAGCCGCGGTGGATTCGGCGAGGAACAGCCGGTCAAATTCCTCCAGCGAAATTTTGTTTGATTCAAACTGGGCCCACGCGTTGATATCTGGATTCGTTGCGTTGATCCCGCGAATGTAGTTCAGGGGCAGGCCCTGCGCTGCTTCAAATCGATTAAACGCTTCAAAAGGCGAGGAGGTAATGACCCCGCCAAAATCCCACAGTACTGCTGTTATGGCCACGTTGAGAATGCCTCCCGGTGCAGGTAGATTTTGGTCATGTTGGCGGCCGCAGGCCGGTCGCGCGCTATCATAGGTGCTCGCTTGTGGCGCTGCAAATTAGAACTGACAGTGGACTCCCTGCGGTCAACACGGTTGGGACGGATAACCGACGTTTGCATTAAAGCAGATCAATACCCATATTGTAGAGATATGGCAAGGTGCTGAAACGACTTAAGGGGGAACTGGTCTGGCGCCCCAGGGCTGGTTAAATCCCAAAAGAATGGCCACGATCATCCGGTACTGGCCGGTGTTGGAGGTGTAATGGAATTTAAAGATTACTATGAAACCATGGGTGTTGCTCGCGATGCCACGCAGGATGATATAAAGCGCGCCTACCGCAAACTGGCGCGAAAATATCACCCGGACGTTAACACTGCCGCGAATGCGGAAAGCAAATTTAAGGAGCTCGGCGAGGCCTACGAGGTGCTCAAGGATCCGGAAAAGCGCGCGGCCTACGATCAACTGGGCGCCAACTGGCAGGGCGGTCAGGATTTCAACGCGCCACCGGGTTGGGACGCCGGGTTCGAGTTCAGCGGCGGCGGCTTTACTCAGGGCGATGGGCAGGCACACAGTGATTTTTTTGAATCACTGTTCGGGCGCAGTTTTGGACGTGGGTCTGGTGGTGCCTCAGGCCGTCGGCCTTTTCAGGCGCGTGGTGAGGACCATCACGCCAAAATCATGATTGATCTGGAAGATTCGCTCAATGGTGCAACGCGGCCGGTGACGTTGCGGGCGCCAGAGGTGGACGCCACCGGGCATGTAAACATGCGCGAACGCGTGCTCAATGTAAAAATTCCCAAAGGTATCGCTGCCGGTCAACAGATACGCTTAACCGGTCAGGGTGATGCCGGTTTTGGCGGCGCCCCGGCGGGTGATTTGTACCTGGAAGTGACTTTTAAGCCCCACGCGAGGTATCGTGTCGAAGGCCGGGATATTTATCTTGAGCTACCGGTAGCGCCCTGGGAGGCGGCACTCGGTGCTTCGGTTCCGGTGCCAACGCCGACCGGTTTGGTGGATTTGAAATTACCTGGCGGCTCGGCTGCAGGCAAGAAGATGCGGATCAAGGGCCGAGGCTTACCTGGCAAGCAGGCGGGAGATTTTTATGTGGTCATCAAAATCGTATTACCGCCTGCCACCAGCGCCGCGGCCGAAAAAGCCTACCGCGATATGGAGCAGGCGCTGGCGTTTAATCCGCGCGCCGAACTGGGGGTCTAACTAACATGGCAATTTCAAAGCAGAAGACTTTAACAGGTGTGGTGCTGGGTGATGAAGGGGTGTTGACGCTGGCTGAGGTCACCAGGGCTTGTGCGGTGCACGCCGATTATGTGGTTGAGTTGGTTGAAGAGGGCGTTGTCGAGCCAGCGGGCCATAGCCCGATCCACTGGCGGTTCAGCGCCACGTGTCTGGTTAAAATCCGTAAAGCGGTACGTTTACAGAACGATCTCGGCGTCAATATGGCTGGCATAGCGCTGACGCTTCAGTTGATGGATGAACTCGATCGTTTAAATACCCGTTTGCGGCAATTGCAGGGGTACGAATAGTGAACGATCCCGTGCACATAGTTTGTCCGGCCTGCGCTGCCGTTAATCGGATACCCCGTCCAAAACTGACGGCAGCGCCAAAATGTGGGCGCTGCAAGGCAGCGCTGTTTACAGGTAAACCGACGGAGCTCGGTGCGAGCACTTTCCAGACATTTACCGAGCGCAATGACATCCCCGTCGTTATCGATTGCTGGGCGCCCTGGTGTGGCCCATGCCTCGCTATGGCGCCAGCTTTTGAGCAGGCAGCTCAAGAGTTAGAGCCCAATGTTCGCCTGGCCAAACTGAATACTGAAGATGCCCAGGCGCTGGGCGCTAGTTTGGGTATTCGTAGCATTCCAACACTGATATTCTTCAACGCTGGTAAGGAAGTCGCCCGGCAGGCGGGAGCCTTGTCTGCCGCCGATATTGTGCGTTGGGTGAAGACCCATATGTAGTTGGTCGTACATTTAGTTGGCAATAAATATGGTTGATCGTGATTCAACAACTGCGCGTTCAGGTGTGTGGGATTAACTCCGTCGGCCATACTGGCAACAATCGCTCACCGAGTCGGGGCGCCTGGAAAACAACACTATAATTTTAAAAAATGGAGGAAAACCAATGAAGTTATCTAAACCAAGAATTACACCGATGGAGGAAAGTGAGTGGTCCGATGAGCAGCGCAAAATGCTGGCTCCCATTCGCGAATCGGGACCTTTTTACAACGTCTTGGGCACGCTTTCCCGGCACTGGGATGCTGCCCAGAAATTTACGGTGTGGGCTTATCACATCATGGGCGACACCTCTCGACTTGAGCCCCGTGAGCGGGAGATTTTAATTCTACGTATCGGCTGGTTGTGTCAGGCTGAATATGAGTGGGGGCAGCATGTGATTTTCGGCCGTGCCGCGGGCTTGACGGACGAGGAAATCGCCCGTATCAAAGAAGGGCCTGAGGCAAAAGGCTGGAGCGCCTTTGATGCGGCGTTACTGCGTGCTGTGGACGAACTGCACAGCGACGCCCTGGTGAGCGACGCGACCTGGGCGGAACTCAGTGGGCGCTACGATCAGTTACAGATGATGGACGTGGTGTTTACTGTTGGCCAGTACAACATGGTGTCCATGGCGTTAAACAGTTTCGGTGTGCAGCTCGACAAAGGTGTTGATGGCTTTTAGTCTGGATTTTCCCTGCGCCAGCGGTATCGTCGGTAGAGATACAATGGCGCCGGGGTCAACGCTTTGGGTTGCGGGAAGCTTTTGGTTAGTAAAAAGCAGAGCGCACGGCATTGGCTTATACTGAGCTTGTAAAATGCGTTCATCGCCTGGTTTGTGAACGGAAAAATCAGCACGGGTGCGAGACAGGGAAACAGTGACCCAGGTCTCGATGGAATGCTGGGTCACGGGTTACACTGGGCGCTGCTGGTATTAGCATGGGGCCGAGTAACCACTGGATTAGAAAGGGTGTCAGCATGTTTGAAAAACAGAAAGGCAGTAAATCCGATAATTCGCCGACGCAGAATTTTAGTCCTGCGCCTGTGCCCTCGGTAGAAGTAGCGACTTCGCCGGTTAAAGGTGGCGCCCTGATTGGGGCGTCGGTGACGATTAACGGCAGTGTATCGGGTGCCGAAAATATCACGATAGAGGGTCAGGTAGATGGCTCTATCGACTTTTCCAGCCACGAGGTTGTTATTGGAAAGCCTGGTCGTGTGAGCGCGGATATCACGGCGAAGACTATCCGGATTGACGGCGAAGTAGAGGGCGATATCGCCGGCCATGAAAAGGTGGTGATTTCCAGAACCGGCAAGGTACAGGGCAATATTGTCGCGCCGAGGGTGACCCTGGAAGATGGCGCCAAGTTCAAGGGTAGTATCGATATGGACCCTTCCGAACGTGGCTCGGCTCATACCGCAACTATTCGATCGACGGATGGGTCGCCTGGGAACAGCGGTAAAACACCGGGTGCCGTCGCTACCAGCGTATCGTCAAAGGCGCAATGACGCGTCGCCTTGGAGCTGCACAGTAACTTATTGTCGTCGCTGTTTACCGAGGCGGATGAAGACCGTTATCTGACGGTTTTTGATGCGGGGTCGGCACGACCAGAAACCGTAGAATTTTTCGCGCAATATCGATGTCGACTTTATGTTGCCGATCTGTACACCGAGGACGTGGTCGTTCATCAGCACGACGAAGCCATTGCCGCAGATCTATATGGGCGCTTTAGCCAGTTGTTTAGGTATCCGGCCTTCACTCAGTTTGATATTTGCCTGCTTTGGGATCTGCCCAACTATCTGGATAAACCGGCGCTGCGGGCGTTTAGCAAAGCGCTGTATCCCTTTCTGTCGCCGAGCACACGAATCCACGGTTTTGGCACACTAAAATCATCGACGAAGCTACCCCACCAGCAGTTTGCAATACAACAGGCCGATTGCCTCAGCGTGCGTCCTCGCGAGGGTTCACAACTACCTTGTTACCCGCATCCGCAAGCTGAACTAAAAAGGCTCTTATATGGGATGGACGTCAGCAAGGCGACATTATTATCTAACGGCTTGCTGGAGATGTTACTGGAAGTAACCGATCCACACCCTGCGCCCCGCTAGTTTTTGATCACACGCCCGACGTCGTGGGCTACCAGCACAGCAATCCTGTAACCGTCGTCGGTATTGACCACTGTATAGGTGGCGCCCAGCTGTTCCAGCACCGTACCATCCGTTTTTAGTCGAGAAAAAGTAGCGCTGATCAATGCAGAGTTACTCGTCAACGGGTGTATATAACAGTCATCGACACGGGAATGGTCAAAGCCCCGGGCAACCAGCGAGCGCACTATGGCATCCAGCATATCCACCACTCGCTGTTCGCTGTCGAGGGTGCTGATCTGCTCGCCGACCATCATCGTCACCGGCAAGTGGTAGAGCCTGGCAATCGCAGCAATATTTCCGGGTCGAAACGCCGCGCAGTAATCATCTAGAAAGTGCCTGAGAGCTGTGTCGTTCATGAGCGGGCCTGATGGTTGCCTGGGAAGGTTATTAGCCATAGTAGGGTAACTTAGGATAAATGGAGGGTAACTTAGGGTAAGTCTAGCAGCCTGTTGAAAAAGCCCTTATAAAGTACAATACCTCAAATCTAAGGCTGAGCCCTACCAAATGCGCGGAGAGATAGATTCACAGGCTTCCATGTTCAGTTATATTGACCTGGAAAGCAGGATTCCCAAAGACCAT
>JBFJZC010000146.1:0-7510 GCA_041622295.1 Porticoccaceae bacterium | reverse complement strand
GATATGATAGGCGGCTTTAAAAATCACCTAATGCTACTAATCAAACCTGATCCTGGATCCTGTTCCTATGCCCTATGTTTACCTGGCCAAGAGTAATTTATGGCTTGTCGCCATTTTATCGATTAGCACACTTGGCGGCTGCGCATCGTTTACCGAATCGTCCAAATCCGATCAGCAGGAAGCACCCCAGCAACAGGCAGTAGAAGCCATCGAGTGCCTGCCACCCGCGGTTATTGAAGAAGAACCGCTGCCCGTTTTACCCGAACCGCCGGAGCAACCTGAACCTGCCCCGGTTTGTCCCGAGCCTGAACCAAAATCCTGCCCGATTTGCCCGGCAGTGATGGTCGCTAAAAAGCCAGTGTTGGGTGAATATGAAATGGTCACCGTCGGGTCGCCCGGCGTGAGATACCTGGCCCGGATTGACACGGGCGCCGCCACAACATCCATTCATGCCCGTGACGTTACGCGCTTCGAGCGCGACGGTCAGCGTTGGGTCCGCTTTAAAATCGACGACCCCAAAGCCAAAGAATCTACCACCCTCGAACGCAGACTTGTGCGAAGAGTTCGTATAAAGAAGGCCGAAGCCGAAAATGATCACCGCTTGACCGTCATGATGACATTACGCCTGGGTCGCATTACCAGACAGGTGGAAGTGTCGCTGAGCGATCGCGCTGACATGGAGTTCCCCGTACTGATTGGCCGTAATTTCCTCCTCGACACCGCCGTTGTCGATGTCAGCTTGCGACGTACAGCAAACTAAACCAACGACTCACTAAAATATGATGACCTCCCGCAACCAAATACATTTACTCTCCGGCGTGCTGATCTGCATCGGCCTCGGGCTGACCCTGTACAAGTATTTCTTCCTGCACTTCCCGCTAATGCCGGGCAGTGTGCGGACGGTATGGAACGTGGAAGCGAAAATCACCTTTCAAGCAGACGATGGCCCCGTTGCCGCCAACCTGGCTTTACCCAGCCCGCAGAATGGTTTTGAAACACTGGACGAAACTTTCGCATCCTCCGGTTACCGCTTTAATATCGAAAGCCAGCAGGATCAGCGTCGCGCCATCTGGGTTCATGACCGCACCACAGGCGAACAAAACCTGTACTACAACATGCAGGTGACACCCCGTATCGATAGCGCGGATCAACGCGGGTTCGATAGGCCGTCGCAACACATATCAAAACCAGAGTGGCTGCCGGCTCAATATGAAGCGGCCGAGAGCATCATTACAAAAGCCAGGAAAAGTGCCTCAACCGGCAGCAGCTTCACCCGCGAACTGTTGCTATTACTGAATGCCGAGCAGCGTGCAGAGGACACTCACCTGTTATTTTCCTCTGACCGAGGCCTGTCGCGGGCTAATCTGGCGCTCAAGCTGCTTGCAGAAGCGAGTATTCAGGCGCACATTATTCGCGGCGTGCAGCTCCGCGAACGCACCCACAATGATCCACCAGTGGAGCTGATAGAAGTTTTCGAGGACGGCAAGTGGCAAGCCTACAACCCCCAGACTGGCGACGCTGGCTTGCCAAAGGATTTTTTCATTTGGCAAAGGGGCGGGCCATCGCTGCTTGATGTTGTCGGTGGTTATCAATCGAGAATCCGCTTCTCTGTTATAGCCAACGTAATCCCGGCGAAAAACATTGCCCTCAAGCTTGCAAAACTCGAAACGGTGGCCCTGGTCGACTTTAATATCTACAGCCTGCCGGTGGAAAAGCAAAACGTCTTTAAATCGCTGTTACTGGTTCCCATCGGGGCCCTGATTGTTGTCCTTTTTCGAATTCTGGTCGGTCTGCGTACCTCCGGCACATTTATGCCGGTGCTGATAGCCCTGGCCTTCATACAGACCACCCTGATGACCGGGGTTAGCATACTTGTCGTGCTGGTCGCGACCGGCCTGTGGATCCGCTCCTATCTGAGCAGGATGGATCTGCACATGGCTTCTCGTATCGGTTCAGTGCTCATCATCGTGGTGATGCTGATGGCGGGTTTTAGTGTGGCCAGCCATAAACTGGGGCTCGATCAGGCGCTCAGCATTACCTTTTTCCCGATGATTATCATCGCCTGGACTATCGAAAGAATGTCCATCACCTGGGAAGAGGATGGCCCGCGAGAGGTGCTAATTCAGGGTAGCGGAAGCTTGTTAGTGGCCATCTGCGCCTACACTGCCATGACCAATTCCCTCGTTGAACACCTGACATTTAACTTCCCCGAACTGTTGCTAGGTGTGTTGGGCGTCATTTTACTGCTCGGGCAATACACCGGATTCCGCCTGCTCGAGTTACACCGTTTCCGGCACATGGACAACTAGTATGCTGTGGCTTAAGCGGCGCGCAAACCTTCGAGCCAGGGGCATAATGGGCATCAATGAACGTAATATTGCATTCATCTCCCGTTATAACGAACGCAAAAGATTTCCGCTGGTCGACAACAAACTGCTGACCAAGCATGCTGCCGAGCAGGCGGGCATTGCCGTGCCAGAACTGCTTGGCGTGGTTGAATCACCCCACCAGCTCAACACCTTGTCTGAGCTGCTGGATCCCCTGGAGGAGTTCGTGGTGAAACCCACACGCGGCAGCGGTGGCAAAGGCATTCTGGTCATTTCCAGACGCGAAAACGGCAAGTTTGTAAAACCCGGCGGGCAAGCCCTCGATCTGTCATATATACGCCATTACATTTCGAACATACTCAGTGGCGTGTACAGCCTCGGTGGCAAACCCGACACTGCTTTTATCGAAGCGCTGGTGCACTGTGTACCGACCCTCGATCAGTACAGTTATGAAGGCTTACCCGATATTAGAGTCATTTTGTTCAAGGGTTTTCCGGTGATGGCGATGCTGCGTTGCCCAACCCACAGCTCTGATGGCAAAGCCAATCTACACCAGGGCGCGGTTGGCGTCGGCATAGACGTCACGACCGGTCGAGCGCTCAATGCCGTGCAAAATAATATCGTCGTTCGCTCACATCCCGATACCGGCGTGGATTTTTCAGATCTGGCGATTCCCGACTGGGACGTGCTGCTGAGACTGGCGGCCAGTTGTTACGAGCTAACCGGACTCGGCTACCTGGGCTGCGATATTGTTGTCGATCGCGACCGGGGGCCGCTGATTCTGGAGCTCAATGCGCGCCCTGGACTAAGCATTCAAACGGCCAGCGGCATTGGTTTAAGAGACCGTCTGCGAACCATTGAAAAACTGCCGTCCGGAGACTGGAATATCCAGGAACGGCTCGCCTACATCATTAAGCAATTCGGCGCTACGCAGCGCGCAGCCTGAAATCCGCTTAACAAATCAAATGAGCCCGCCACTGCTGACCCACAGCTAATTCGCCCGTACGCGACCGGTGCCTGACTCCGCTGGCTTTGTCGCTACCGCCACATCGCACGCTCTCACGAGTATTTAACGGGTCGCTTGCGCCACACCATCTAACGACAGGTCCACATCACTTAACGACAGGTCCACATTGCCGCAGATACGCTCCAGTGGTTTTTCAAGAATCTGCCAGGCGTTCGCCAGCAATTGTGGTTGCGCTGCCGCGGTAGGATGCAAACCATCTGCCTGCATTAACCCTTCGCGATCGGCCACCCCCACCAGGAAAAAATCCAGCCTATCCACCCCTTCAGTGGTGGCGGCGTCGGCAATCGCCTCATCAAACAGGCGCCGGTAAGCTTTACCGTAGTTAGGTGGAATCAGAATACCCAACACTAACGGCTCAGCCCCCGCCTTACGCGCCAGTCGTATTATCTGCTGCAAATTGCGTTGCATTTGTGCAGGCGATAAACCCCGCAAGCCATCATTGCCACCCAGTTCAATAACCACCACGGCAGGCTGCCATCTGCTCAGCAGGTCTGGCAAACGCATCAGTCCTCCCGCCGTGGTTTCGCCACTGACTGACGCGTTGTGTACACTCACGCAAGGGCATTGCCGATGCAATAGACTTTCCAGTAAGGCCACCCAGCCCAATGACTTGTCAATGCCGTACGCTGCGCTGATACTGTCGCCCAATATCAGCAATCCAGCCCGCTCTGTGTGCGGCACCAGTTTAGACTCGGAAGCAGCATGGGCCTTAGCTGTCGCCCATGGACCGGGCGCCATGACAAATACCAAGAGAAGTATAAGCAGCCTTAAAACCATGAAAAAAATCCCCGATTATGAGCATCATGTGCCCGGCGCTGAGCACTTGCCGACGCCACCTTTACCGGCGCCGCTTTTAGAGGCCCAAGCGCTGGGCAAAACAGTAACGGGCCCGGACGGTCAGCTAACCCTGCTGGACAACGTCAATTTTACCCTATCGCCGGGCCAAAGCGTGGCTATCACAGGTCCATCCGGTAGTGGCAAGTCGACCTTGCTGGGTTTACTGGCCGGTCTCGATATACCCACGTCGGGGCAGGTTTTGCTCGAAGGCAAGCCATTCAGCCAGCTCGATGAAGATGGTCGAGCGGTTCGTCGCGGGCAACTATGCGCGTTTGTCTTTCAGCACTTTCATCTGGTGAACGATTTAAACGCCCTCGAAAACGTGATGTTACCACTTGAACTAAAAGGCGTAGCCAACCCCGAGGGAGAAGCCCGCCGCTGGTTACAGCGGGTAGATCTGGAGCATCGTCTGAAGCATTTCCCAGCAACGCTTTCAGGTGGCGAGCAGCAACGTGTGGCTCTGGCGCGGGCTTTTGCTGTGCAGCCCCGACTGTTGTTCGCAGACGAACCCACCGGCAGTCTGGACCGCGCCAATGGCGGGCGCATCGGAGAACTACTCTTCGACCTGAATCGCGAGTCTGGCACGGCACTGGTGCTGGTGACTCACGATGTACAACTGGCCGGACGTTGTCAGCGCCGACTGCAACTGGAAGAGGGTCGCCTGTTCGAGCATCTGGAGGATGCCGACGGGATGCCTTTACCTGCAGGTTCTCATGGCTCTTCAGACCATGGCTCTTCGGACCATGCCTCTTCAGACTCCGGCCCTGCACACCAGGACTCCGCGCCCAAACGTTCCGCACCGTGATTCTCGCCATGATGAAAGCCTCGTTGCGGCCCTGGCGGGACAGAGCGTTTCAGTTACTGGCTCTGGCCATCACCATTGCCGGTTTCGCGCTATCGTCAATTATTTTATTACATGCTGAACTGGAGCAGCGCTTTGCGGTGCGCACTGCAGAAATGCTCGGCGGCGAACTGGCTTTAACCGGCACCCGCGCACCAGAACCCGACCAACGTCAATTATTGAAAAATGTCCCTACCGCCACGGTTGTCGATTTCTCTACCATGCTGGTCCACAACGATAAACTGCTACTGGTCAGCGCCCGCGCGGTAGATGATCACTATCCTTTGTATGGACAGATGCAAACTGCCCAGGGTCGTTTTGACCAAGCCCAGGACACCCCCAGGGGCCCGGCACCCGGCGAGCTCTGGGTCGCTGATCAGGTGCTTGATCGCCTTAACGTTAAACCTGGCGACAAGCTGGCGATTGGCAACAAAGAACTCCTGCTCAGCGGGGTGATTCGACAACTGCCCGATCAAAATGCCGGTTTTTATAGCATGAGCCCGCGTATCGTTTTTAATGCCAAAGATTTAGCCTCGACCGGCGTGCTCGGCCCCGGCACGCGGATCACCTACCGCCAAATGATTAGTGCCGACGCTGCCACTGTTGCCAGGTTGCAGGACGGTCTCGGTGCCACATTAAGACCTGACCAGCGCCTGGAAGACATCGAAAATGCCGCCGTGCGCTCCATGGGCCCACTGCGGCAATTAACCCTGTGGGCCAATCTGGCGGTCTTGCTGGTAGCCATGTTGTGCGGTGCGACGATTTATCTGGCCACCTCCGAACGCGTGACGCAGCGAGCACGGCTAGCAGGTTTGCTACGCAGCTTCGGTGCACCCCGCCGCCAGATCATCTCACGACTGCTCGGCACAGAATTTATCGCCATACTGCCCGCCTCCGCTGCCGGTAGTCTGCTCGGCATCCTGTTAATCACGGTCGTTCACCAAAGTCTCGACTGGCAGGGTTCGCTGGCGGCCACCGGTGGTCAATGGCTGACCATCATGGTCGCGCCCATGGTGCTTTGGCTGGCCTTCGCCCTGCCCCGCCTGACGGCACTGATCCGTGTCCCGGCCATGGACGTGCTCAATCAACGCAATAAACCCAAACCCCTGTCGACCAATATCGAGTTAACCGCCGCCCTGGGCGCGCCGGTGCTGCTGGCAGGTTTTTTAACGGAGTCTCTGACTGATCTGGGCAACCTGCTCGGTCTGCTGGTGGTTCTCGGGGCCGGCTTACCGGCCCTACTTTGGCCACTACTAAAGGGGCTTGATTTAATCAGCGGCAAATTACCCCTGGCCTGGCGTCTGGCACTACGCCGCCTGAGCCGCCGCCCCGCACTGACCTTACCCCTGCTGGCGGCTTTAACCATGGCCATGGCGGTGATCGCCCTGACCGGTCAAACCGGCAATCAGCTACTCGACGAATGGCGCTCTCGTTTGCCCGAAAAAGCGCCCAATCATTTCGTGCTCAATCTGTTTGAAAAAGATTTCCAGGTCTTTAATCAATGGCTAGATAAACACCAGGCCATTACCCAGCCCCTCTATCCCATTGTGCGGGGCCGCCTGACCGAAATTAATGGCATCCCAGTGAGCCAGGCCGTCACCAAAGAAAAAGAAAACCGCAACGAAGCCCTGAACCGCGACCTGGCGCTGACCGAAGCCGCCGACATGCTGGCCAGCAACAAAATCAACTCCGGCACCTGGCACCCGGCCAGGAATACCGTCTCCGTCGAACAGGAGCTGGCGGATCGCCTGGGGTTAAAACTCGGCGACCAGCTGATGTTTATCACCAGTCGCGGCTCGGTGAGTACGGAAATCGCCAGCCTGAGAGAAGTCGACTGGGATACCTTTGAGCCGAACTTTTATTTTATGTTCGCACCGGGTGGTCTCGCCGATCAGGACATCACCTGGTTAACCGGGTTCTGGTTGCCAGACGGCGACGGCAAGCGTCTGGCCGAGCTCATGCTACAGCTGCCCCATATCACGCTGCTCGACGTCAATACGCTGCTGAACAAAGCCAATGAAATTATTGGCCAGGCCAGCGGCGCCACTGCCCTGCTCGCTGTGCTGTTGATGAGCGCCGCAGTGCTGGTGCTCGCCGCCGCGCTGCTCGGGGGCCAGGCCCAAAGGGGCCGAGATAACGCCTTGTTGCGCACCCTCGGCGGTGACCGCGCTCTGGTTTATCGCGTCACCTGGGCAGAATTTATAACGCTGTGCGGCTGTGCGGCCAGCGCCGCCATGATTATTATTTTTGCGGCGCTGTATCCGCTCACCGCGCAACTGCTTAATGACACGCCCGCCCTCTCATACTGGCAGTTGATCCCTCTGCTAATTGGTCTTGGCGTCGCTGGCGTGGGTGTGCTCGCCAGTCGCGGGGCACTGAATAAACCTGCCCTTAGTTTGTTGCGGGATGAGGCGTAGTTAGAAATCTACTTAATCGAGCAATGGCGGTTTAATAATGCCTGATTTTACTCGACACTTT
>JBFJZC010000145.1:0-7530 GCA_041622295.1 Porticoccaceae bacterium | reverse complement strand
CGGAATTCTTTCACGCGAATATACGGCATCCATGGTTCGCTCTGGTGCGGCTATTGGGAATGCGTATAATTGGCACCCGTGGTGTCTCCATCGCCAGTTCGTTCTGCCTGACGAATGCGCCCTGACCTTTCGTCTGATGACTACTTCTGCCAACTTCTTAGCGGCTGACTGCCCCGGTATTCTCTATGAGCCAATATCCAGAAAAAACCTGTCACGTTGATCGCCTTGTAAGGCAGCCAAAACTGGTCGCGGCGGCGCTCGAAGGTCGGAAAACCCAGCAGAGACGAGATGGCATTTATGGTTATCCTGGCGAAAGCTTTATCCTTGACGGCGTTGAGTTTGAAATAACCGGCCTGGTTCAGCAGCGGCTGGGGGATATGACGGATGCTGACGTTCAGGCCGAAGGCTACCCCAGTCTCGATATGTATAAAAATCTGATCATCAGGATGCACCCAGGTATGGCCTGGGACGATGAGCATCCGGTGTGGGTTCATGAGTTTGGTAAAGTCCTTCAAGAAGCGGGTTGATGTCGCTATAAATGCGGGCCACCAGGAGCCTCTGGCCAATGCGACCGCCGTTGGACGACCAGCGTCAATGTTGACCTCGTTCGTACCAGTTTAATCAAGTTCATGGGCTGATCGGCCAGACCCTCAACGTTGTCAACTCCATGCCGATTTAGCTTATCGCAAGTCCGGCCACGACCCTGCTTTGCCACGGTTCCTCGAGCCTGGTGGGCGGTTGCCGATCTGCGCATGTTGCGTTAGTCACAGCTTGTTTGTCTGGGCATGTACTGATTGACGCTTTTGTGGGAGCATCACCCGCGTCAATTTCGGTAACTTCTTATATCACTAACAAACTATTGGAGACGGCAATGACAGGTATTCTCGCGGGCAAAGTAGGTTTGATAACAGGTGGTGGGTCAGGTATCGGGCGCGCGACCAGCGTAATTTTTGGCGCCGAAGGGGCCAAAGTGGTGGTGTCCGATGTTAACGAACAGGGCGGCAAGCAAACCGTCGAAATGATCAAAAAAGCTGGTGGCGAAGCCGTGTTTATCCGTTGTGATGTAGCCAAATCCACAGACGTCGAAGCCCTGATCAAAGCCTGCGTCACCACTTATGGGCAGCTGGATTGCGCGTTCAACAACGCCGGTATTTCGGGGGAAATGGCCAACACGGTGATGTGCTCGGAAGAGAATTTCGATCGCAACATCGCAGTCAACCTCAAGGGTGTGTGGCTGTGTATGAAATATGAAATTCAGCAGTTTCTCGATCAGGGCACAGGCGGGTCGATCGTCAGCACGGCTTCCATAGCTGGCCTTGTTGCAGCGGCCTATGCGCCTGCTTATGGTGCCGCCAAGCACGGTGTCAATGGCCTGACAAAATCTGCGGCCATTGAATTCGCCAAAAAGAATATTCGCGTCAATTCAGTATGTCCGGGGCTGATTGAAACGCCGATGGTGGCGCAGGCCGGTTCGGATTCAAAAATGATTGATGCCTTGATTGCCGCTGAACCTGTCGGTCGCATGGGGCAACCCAGTGAGATTGGTCATGCAGTGGCCTGGCTGTGTTCGGATAAAGCGTCGTTCGTGACCGGGCACTGCATGCCGGTCGATGGGGGGTACGTCGCGCAATAGTCGTTTAAGGGTTGCGTCATCCGTGTGCAGGCAAGATGCGATGGGGGCACTTATCTCATTGATGGCTGAGTGCTGGCCACGGAGAGAGTGTTACACGCGATGTTGCCAGATTGAGTGGGCTGTAGGTGTTTGGTGCCGGAAAGAGGATTTGAACCTCCGACCAACGCATTACGAATGCGCTGCTCTACCGAGCTGAGCTATTCCGGCAATAAAGGACGGCTTTGTGGACGCTTAGGGGCTGTCTGTCCCGACGGGCAGGCTCTTGCGTTCCAGCGCGATCAGGTAATCGACGATCTTCATCATGCCAGCGTGTCCACCGCCCATGGCAGCGGTGATGCGATACTTGCCGTTAACGATGAGTTCCGGCGTTCCCTGAATCTGATAGCTGCGCTGTCGAGCCTCGGCCTGCTTGACGGCACTGTTGACGCCGAAGGAGTTGAAGGCTTTGGTAAATTTCTCCCGATCAACGCCGTGGTCAACAAAAAGATCTGCTATGGCCTTGTCGTTGGCAAGCTTGTTTTTCCTGATATTCATGGCCTCGAAAATTACCGGATGCATCTTGTCGAGTACATCGAGCACTTTCGCGGTGTAGTAGGCGCGGGCGTGTAACTCCATGGTCGGATGCCATATCGCCGGGCTGCTCACAAACGCCACGTCTTCAGGCAAAGTTTTCTGCCACGCCGTAATTGTTGGTTCGAAGTCGTAGCAGTGGCTGCAACCGTACCAAAATACCTCAGTCACTTCGACGCGTTTTGGGTCGCTGGTGCGCACGGGCTTATCGAGCACCTGGTAGTGAGTGCCCGCCACGTATTGTGGTGTGGTCTCACCATCGCTTGCGGCATGGAGGGCGGCTGTCAGCAACATCGTTACGGTGACGAGTAGTTTGGTCAGTGGCTTATACATGGCATCTTCCTGTTGTCTTGTGGTCTGCGCTACGGGGTGGCCGCATTAGGCGTTTCTACGCGTAGCTATAGACCACGGTCATTATTCAGGTTCCCTGTGAATGTGCAAGCCGACGTAACATGGCTCAGAACAGGGGGAGTTAAACTGTAAGCGTCGCTAAAAATGGTGATGCAATAATAAAGGCGGCGAGCAGCCGCCTTTATTATCCTCTATCGTTCGTGAGAATCACCGTTCGGGAAACCCGCCTTAGCGAAGGCCTGAAATATAGTTGGATACGGCGTCTATTTCCTGGTCATTCATACGTGCCGTGACACCGCGCATTATCTTCGATTCGTCATTGAGTCGTGCAGCGGGGGCTGCGGCGTCATGCGCTCCGGTACGGAAGGCTCGCAATTGCTTAGCTATGTACTGGGCGTGTTGTCCGCCGAGAGCGGGGTAGCCCGCGGGGGTATTGCCGCTACCGGTCGGTGAGTGGCAACCGGTGCAGGCTGGAACGCCAGTTTCCAGATTGCCGGCGCGAAAGATTTGCTCACCGAGAACGAGTTGCTGGTCATTTTCCTGGGCACCGGATAGCTGTCTCGATTGACCATTGTAATAAGCGGCGATGTTGGCTATATCCTCTTTGCTAAGAGTATTCAGCATGCCTGTCATCTCAGGGACACTGCGGCTGCCTGACTGGATGTCGAGCATTTGTTTGGTCAGGTACTTTTCGCCCAGGCCCGCGAGCTTCGGAAACGCTCCGGTCGGGCTGTTGCCGTCCTGCCCGTGGCAGGCTGCGCAAACAGCGGTGTTGGTCTTACCTGCCGCCGCGTCGCCACTTGCGAGGGTTAAGGGAGACAGCAGTACGGCGGCGAGCGCCACAATGGCGTGGAAAGTCATTTTCATGATCGGACTCGTTTTTGGATTACTGGTTTTTGAATACTGTGCCACAAATAAAGCCGACACAGGGGTCGGCCGTAAATTTCGGGGTCATTATATACCAATCCAGTGCTCAAACTTAAGGGTTATACTCGCGCCCCATGAAAGAATCGATAGCTTTTACCAATGCCCATTTTCTGCAGAGTGCGCCGAGCCTGCAGCAATGTCCGCCGGATACCGGCATCGAAGTGGCATTTGCCGGTCGATCCAATGCTGGTAAATCCAGCGCCATCAACGTATTGACTCGACAGGGGAAGCTGGCGCGTACCAGCAAAACGCCTGGTCGCACTCAGCTGATTAATTTTTTTTCGCTGACGGAGCATCATCGTTTGGTGGATTTGCCTGGTTATGGTTATGCCAAAGTTCCCAAAGCGACGAAAGAGCGCTGGGACAGAAACATGGCGGACTATCTCCAGCAGCGGCAGTCGCTCAAGGGCCTGATTTTGCTAATGGATATTCGCCATCCTCTTCAGGAGTTTGACTGGCAGATGGTCTGGTGGGCAACCCAGAGCGCGATGCCGGTGCACCTGCTATTAACCAAGGCCGATAAACTGAGTCGCGGTCAGGCATCGGGCACGCTTCTCCAGGTAAAGCGTTACCTGGCGGAAGAGCAGGTTCACGACCTGGTCACTGCACAATTGTTTTCTTCGCTAAAGCGCAGCGGTATTGAGGACTTAGAGCGGGTGTTACTGCGCTGGTTTGTCTAGAACGGGTGGTGTGCCGAGTCTTTTAATACGCAAAAAAAACCGGCGCACAAGGCGCCGGAAGGTTGTTTGGCCGGGTAGATACCTAGAGGGGGAGGATTGTCCCGGCCGTGGTCGAAGCAAAGAGGGTGTTTGCTTGCAAAGATATGACCGGGTGGTTGGCGTAAAGTTCATCGCGGGTCAAAACTTTTTGAAATTATTTTTTCTGCCGTTAATGAGCCATTTATCAGAACCCTGATGCACCCAGGTCGTGCCTACTCAGTCTGGGCTCAATGGGACCATGGTATGGTAAAGTTCAAGTCCGGTAACTCGCTGATTTTTAAAAACTTTGGTTGAATCAGATAGTCGTTCAAAAAACTTCAGTTCAACGAGGCACCCGCTGAATGAGAGCCCGTTGGCAGAAGATTATGGCGGGGCGAGGAAGACGGACAAAAAAAACCCTGGTCAGTAGACCAGGGTTTGCGTCGCTGATGTTTGGGGAAACACGCTAGCGCTTAAGTCAGGGGGAAATAAAGTAACAATCGTTGATAGAATCATTGATTGCACGGTATTGGACAGGGATTTTCCTCGAAGTTCCCGAACGACCGAATAAATTTACCAACCGCTGATTTATTCAGTCGCTTGTGTTCCCCAGTTGGGCTCGTGTTTCCCAGTTGGACGGTTTGTATGCTCTGGGCTATAGGTGGCGTGTTTAATGCGCCTGATCCCAGTTGTCGCCAACACCGACATCAACGGTCAGCGGCACGTCCAGTGTTGCGGCAGCCTCCATACGGTCGCGCAGACCGACCTGGACGATGGCGAGTTCTTCGTCCGGCGCTTCTAGCACCAGTTCGTCATGCACCTGCATAATTATTCGGGCTTTGAGGCTGGCTTCTGTCAGCCAGTTATCGACGCAGATCATCGCTTTTTTGATGATGTCTGCCGCCGTGCCCTGCATGGGTGCATTGATAGCCGCGCGCTCAGCCGCCTGTCTCTGCATGCCGTTGCGGGCGTTGATCAGGGGTAGGTATAAACGCCGACCAAACAGTGTTTCTACGTAACCCCGCTCAGCCGCGTCGGCTTTAACAGACGCCATGTAGTTCTGCACACCCGGATAGCGGCGAAAGTAGAGGTCAATGTACTCCTGTGCCTGGTTACGCCCGATATTGAGCTGGCGGCCCAGGCCGAAAGCGGACATGCCGTAAATCAAGCCAAAGTTGATAGCCTTCGCATTGCGACGCTGCTCGAGCGTGACGGCTTCCAGGGCGACATCAAAAACTTCGGCGGCAGTAGCCTGGTGTACATCAAGGCCTTTAGAGAAGGCGTTGAGCAGGCCTTTGTCTCCAGACAGGTGGGCCATAATCCGTAGTTCGATTTGCGAATAATCCGCCGCCACCAGTTTGTGACCTGCCGGGGCGATAAAGGCTTGCCGAATTCGCCGCCCCTCTTCCGTTCGGATTGGAATGTTTTGCAGGTTTGGGTCTGACGATGACAGCCTTCCGGTGGCAGTCACTGCCTGATGATAGGAGGTGTGGATACGCCCGGTATCGCGGTCGATCATGATGGGTAATTTGTCGGTATAAGTGGATTTCAGTTTACTGAGGCTGCGGTGCTCCAGCAGCAGCTTCGGCAACGGGTAGTCGAGTGCCAGTTCCTGCAAGACCTCCTCAGCGGTAGAGGGTGCGCCGGTGGGGGTTTTTTTGATCACTGGCAGTGACTGTTCTTCAAATAGAATGACGCCAAGTTGTTTCGGCGAGCCGAGATTAAAGACCTTCCCGGCGATTTCATGGGCCTGAATTTCCAGCTCCTCTATGCGTTTGCCCAGCTCAGCGCTCTGCAGGCCCAGCAGCGTGGCATCCACCAGTGCGCCAGTGCGCTCAATGCGTGAAAGCACCGGCATCAGCGGCAGCTCAATATCTGTGAATACCGAAGCGAGGCCTGGCTCTGCTGCAAGTTGTGGCCACAGGGTTTGATGCAGGCGTAATGTAATATCGGCATCTTCCGCCGCGTAGGGCGCAGCTTGCTCAACAGCAATCTGGTTGAAGGTCAGCTGCCCTGCCCCTTTGCCAGCAATGTCGGTGAAATGGATGGTCTTCTCACCGAGGTATGTGAGCGCCAGCGTATCCATGTCATGTCGTGAACCCGTGGCGTTAAGGACATAGGATTCCAGCATGGTGTCAAAGGCAATGCCGCGCAGTTCGATACCATGGCGCGCCAGCACGCTCATATCATATTTGAGATTTTGACCGAGTTTGGCCTTGTGCGGATCTTCCAGCAGAGGCTTTAGGCGCTCCAGCACCAACGCGCGCGGCAGTTGCTCAGGTGCGCCGGGGTAATCATGCCCAAACGGCACGTAGGCTGCCTCGAACGGCGTGATGGCGAAGGACACGCCGACCAGCTGGGCCTGCATATAATCGAGGCTCGTGGTCTCGGTATCAAATGCGAACACGTCGGCGTCGCCGAGGCGTGTGAGCCAGTAGTCGAGATCGGTTTCTGTTAATACCGCGTGGTAATGTTTGTCGGGCTGTGCACTGGGATCATCGCTGGCGGCGCTTTCGACGTTAGCCGGGTGAGACTTGATAAGGCCTGCATTCTTAGCAAGCTCCTCTGACCAGCTTTTAAATTCGAGAGTTTGAAAGTAGTTTAATAAGGCTTCCGAGTCTGGTTCCCCGTTGTGCAGCTGGTGCGCAGAAATATCGAGCGCAACGTCCAGTTTGATGGTGGCCAGCTGGCGCGACAGGTAAGCCTGATCCCGGTGCTCGGCCAATTTTTCCGGCATTGTTTTAGCACCGCGAAACGTCAGCTCGCGGACTTGTTCGAGGTTGCCATAAATGGTGTCCATATCGCCGAGACCGCGGAGAATCGCGACGGCGGTTTTTTCACCGACGCCAGGCACACCGGGTATGTTGTCTGATTTGTCGCCCACCAGTGCCAGGTAGTCAATAATGAGTTCCGGGGGCACGCCAAACTTGTCTTCCACCCCTGCCCTGTCGAGAACGGTGTTGGTCATGGTGTTTACCAGGGTGATGTGACCATTGACCAGTTGCGCCATGTCTTTGTCGCCGGTTGAAATAATGGCGGGTAACTGTCGTTGTCCAGCTTGCAGCGCCAGTGTGCCGATGACGTCGTCCGCTTCGACACCCTCAACAATAAGCAGCGGCAGGCCCATTGCCTTAACGATGCCGTGAATGGGCTCGATCTGCTCGCGTAATTCGTTGGGCATGGGTGGGCGATGCGCTTTGTATTGCTCGAACAGGGCGTCGCGAAAGGTCTTGCCTTTGGCGTCAAATACCACGGCGATGGGGCTGTCCGGGTAGTCCTTTTGTAACTTCCTGAGCATTGAGATGACACCTTTAACCGCGCCGGTGGCCTGGCCTCGTGAGTTGGTTAATG
>JBFJZC010000144.1:0-7715 GCA_041622295.1 Porticoccaceae bacterium | reverse complement strand
GGGATATTCGTATGCTCTACGAGTCGATGGTGGCCTGTGGTGAAAACCACAACGCTTACGCCAACGATTTTTTCGCCCGCGAATATCGGCTCGACTACCGTCTGCATAATTTCCCCAAACCCGTCATTACCTGGGGTAACGGCTTTGTCATGGGTGGCGGCATGGGTGTCTTTGAAGGCGGCGACTTTCGTGTGGTCACCGAAAATACCCGCATCGCCATGCCGGAGATTGGTGTCGGCTTATTCCCCGATGTGGGCGGTGCCTGGTTTTTAAACCGGGCGCGGGGTAACACCGGTCTGTTCCTCGCCATGACGGGCGCACAGATTAATGCCAGCGACGCCATTTATATTGGTCTGGCCGATGTGTTTATTCCTCACGGCGAAAAAGCCGCGATGCTCGACAGTCTGGCGGCACAGGCATGGACCAGTAGCGCTGACACCAACCGCGCGCTTATCGACACAGCCCTGGCCTCGCTGGAAAATCTGCATCAGGCGCTACTGCCTGCCCCGCAACTGCAAGCCCATGAAGACTGGCTTGAAACAGTGACGGCGCACAACAGCCTGGAAGCGATTTCCGCAGCCATCAGTGCCTACGATGGTGACGACAAATGGTTGTCGCGTGCGGTTAGCAGCCATAAAGCCGGTTGCCCGGTGTCTATTTTCCTGGCTTATGAACTGAATCAGCGAGGCAAAAAGATGACCCTCGCCGAGGTCTTCCGGATGGAACTCATCGCCGCCATCAATTGCTGTAAATACGGAGTATTCCAGGAAGGTGTACGGGCGCAGATTATCGAAAAGGACAATACACCAAAGTTTGAACCGGCGACTTTGGCAGGCCTCACACCGCAAATTCGTGAGCAATATTTAACCGCGCCCTGGAGCGGGGAGCATCCGCTGGCCGACCTGTAAGGGTGGGTAGCATCGCGGCATGGTTGAGCAGAGTTCAGCAGAGTTAAACAGGGCTAAATAGCGCAACACATAGCAGGGTTAAGGCTAATCGTAACGTCTAAGAAGGAAACACACATGGCAAAGAAAGTCGCGTTTTTTGGTTTGGGTAATATGGGCGGCCCTATGGCGGCTAACCTCGTTAAAGCCGGGTTTGAGGTTTGCGCGTTTGATCTGGTTGCCGCTTCCGTGCAAAAAGCAGTCGAAGACGGCTGCACCGCAGCGGCGAGCGAAAAAGCAGCCGTCGCCGGTGCCGACTTTGTTATCTCTATGCTGCCCAACGGCGCGATTGCTGAAGCTCTATATATAGGTGGAGAGATCGACGGCGCGGGCCTACTGGATTTAGTCGAACCTTCTGCCTTGCTGATCGATTGCTCCACCGTCGCCGCGTCGAGTTCTCGCCGCATTGGCGAAGCGGCAAAGCAACGCAACATTAACGCCATCGACGCCCCTGTATCTGGCGGCGTCGCCGGTGCCGCAGCAGCCACGCTGGCATTTATGTGCGGGGGCGAAGCCGCCAATGTCGAAGCTGCCAAAGAAGTCCTCAAGCACATGGGCGCGAATATTTTTCATGCTGGCCCCAGCGGCGCGGGTCAGGTCGCCAAAGCCTGCAACAACATGCTGCTCGCCGTGCACATGATCGGCACCGCCGAAGCCCTGCAACTGGGCGTAGACAACGGTCTCGATCCCAAAGCACTGTCGGAAATTATGCTGAAAAGCTCCGGCTGCAACTGGTCGCTGGAAAAATACAATCCCTATCCCGGTGTCATGGACGGCGTGCCCGCCAGTCGCGATTACAGCGGCGGCTTTATGGTCAAACTCATGCAAAAAGATCTGGGCCTGGCCATGGAAGCGGCACTGGCCAGTAAATCCGCAACGCCCATGGGCGCACTGGCCAACAACCTTTACAACCTTTATGCCGGTGGCGATAAAGGCATCGTTGACCTGGACTTTTCCAGTATCCAGCGGTTTTTTCAGTAAGTTAAATCACCCGACCCAGTAGTTAACCCAGCCCGCTAACGAATAAACCCAGTCTGCCATACGCGGCTTAGTGAATTGTGCGGCATTACCCGGATATCAATCTCATGCAAGAACTGTTTACGCCCTTGTCCTTTCTTCGTGGCCCCGCCCTGAAAAACCGCTTTGTGCTGGCGCCCCTGACCAACTTGCAAAGCCATGCCGATGGCTGCCTGTCCGATGACGAATACAAATGGCTGACCATGCGCGCCGCCGGCGGCTTCGGCCTGACCATGACCTGCGCCGCCCATGTGCAGGCCGTGGGTCAGGGTTTTCCCGGTCAGCTCGGTATTTTTGACGACAAACACATTGCCGGTCTGACCCGGCTCGCCACCGAGATAAAACGCCACAACAGCCTGGCGATAGTGCAGATTCACCACGCCGGTATGCGCTCCCCCGAGGCGCTGGTTGGCTGTCGACCAGTGGCGCCTTCCGACGACGAAGAAACAAACGCGCGGGCCCTGTCCACGGCAGAAGTAGAGCAACTCGTGGAAGATTTTATTGCCGCCGCCGTGCGTGCCGAAACAGCGGGCTTTGATGGTGTCGAGCTGCACGGTGCCCACGGCTATGTGCTCTGTCAGTTTTTAAGCAGCGAAACCAATCGCCGCGACGACAAATATGGCGGCAGTCTGGACAACCGGGCGCGGCCAATTTTCGACATCATTGCCGGTATACGGCAACGCTGCCGGGCCGATTTTAACGTCGGCATCCGCATCTCGCCAGAGCGCTTTGGCATACAGTTAATGGAAGCAGTTGAACTGGCCCAGCGCCTCTTATCAGCCGCGCAGATTGATTATCTGGACATGTCCCTGTGGGACGTTTTTAAAGAACCAGCCGAAGCGGCCTACCAGGGCCGTAGCCTGATGTCGTATTTCACCGAACTCAATCGGGGTGAAGTGCGCCTCGGCGTTGCCGGTAAAGTCAGAACACCTCAGGATGCCTTGCACTGCCTTGCCGCCGGTGTCGATTTTGTGCTGCTCGGCAGAGCCGCAATTTTGCACCACGACTTCCCCAACCTGACAGCGGCCGATGCCAACTTCACCCCGGTCAGTAATCCCGTCAGCGCAGACCACCTGCGCGCTGAAGGCCTGGGCGAAGCCTTTGTCGAATATATGGGCACCTGGAAAGGGTTTGTGGAAACGTCCGAGGCGGCCTAATGCCGTATGCATAAAGCTGTTTGTTTAAAAACGGGCGTAGGCCGCCATTCTGCCTCGCCTGCACCGCTGGCCTTCTCGTGAATTGCACGGGTAAAACATTGCGTCACCCCGGTTGTCGGAGTAAATGCCGTCACCATCCCTTGCCGATTTTTATCCCTGCGTAAGCCCGCTCAGGCCAGGGTTTTGTTACCGAGGATATTCAGCAAAAAATCCTTTGGTCGAACTCAACAAGCGATGGTTTAATCTATTTAAATCAGAAATGGAATGGGCGGGATTATGGACAAATTTGACCGCATTTTATTACTCCACCGCCTCTTTACTCAGCGCCGGCGGGGCGCATCGTTAACCCAGCTTGCTAATGAACTAGAATGCTCCTCAAAAACCGTGACACGGACTATTGAGCTGATGCGTAACCAGCTCAACGCACCCATCGAATACGTTAAAGCAGAGCACGGCTATCGATACGTATCAACTAACAGTGCAATGTTTGACTTGCCTGGCCTGTGGCTATCGGCGAGCGAACTCCAGTCCATGGTGCTGCTGTTGGGTATGCTCGAAAACCTCGGTAATAGCGTATTGGGCAACGAGCTCAAAGCGGTTAGAAATTTGATCGCCAAAAATCTCAGCGCTAGAGGGGTCAGTCAGCCGGATTTGTCGCGTCGTATAAAAGTTCTTTCGTTGGCCCACAAAGCAGTCAACGCCGCAACGTTTAGCTTGATTGGGGAAGCCCTGCTCGCCAGAAAGCAGCTGGAGCTGGAATATGTCGATTACGGCGGCAAGCGTTCGCGGCGGATACTTAGCCCGCAGACCCTCATTTACTACCGGGATAATTGGTACCTCGACGCCTGGTGTCACAAGCGTGAAGCTTTGCGAGTGTTTTCCCTGGCGCGCATTGGCCGGTGTGAAATAGCCGCCACAGACGCACGCGAACTGGCAACCGAACTAATGACACAGCACTTCGCAGGTGGCTACGGTATCTTTGCGGGTCAGCCAAAAGCCCGCGCCGAATTGCGTTTTACCCCGCCCATTGCCATGGAGGTCGCGCGCCAGCAATGGCACCCCTTACAACAGGGGGAATGGCAAAACGACGACTACCACCTAAGCTTTCCTTATAGCGACGAGCGCGAATTACTTGGCGATATATTTCGGCATTTGCCCCATGTAGAGGTGATTAAACCAGCGAGCTTGAAGAAGGCGGTAAAGGCACGTTTGAATCAGTCTCTTGGGCTGTATAAGTAGACAGCACAGGTTTTGGCCAGGGTGAGCGCTATGATCTTGGAGTAAGCGCTCGGTAATGGAGGGTGCACCGGGAACATGGTCGATCACCCCCGAGCAAACTCATCGCGAGGTGCCAGGTTTCGTTTGTAGCGACAAGGTCTTAGATGCAGTGATGAAGCCATACAGCCAACTCATGGGAGCGTTTTTGATGCTGTTATGCGGATAGGCAGGGGATGGCAGGCAGCCTTTTTGGATTTTGAGGGAGAAGGTATTAAGTGAGTCCTGCTAGGCAAGAAATATACAAAGATTGTTGAACAAAGAAGTAGTGCAGAAATAGAACTCAAGGAAAACGAAGTCGTTTTTTAAGGAAGGAGGGAGAGGAAAGTGCATATCGCCCATGTTAAGCAAAATGATAAAGGCGAGTACTCTGTTCACAGTTTACCGGCGCATTTATCAAAGGTGGCTGCTTTGGCAGGGCAAAATGCGTCGTTTTTTGGCAGTGACGAATGGGCGCAATGCGCGGGCCGTTGGCACGACCTCGGCAAATTCAGCGAAGCCTTCCAACACTACATCAAATCCGCCAGCGGTTATAACACCGAGGCGCATATCGAAGCGGAAACCCAGAAGGGCAAGGTCAATCACTCTGACGCCGGGGCTTTGTACGCAGTTGAGCAGTTTGGCGTCTATGGTCGGATTCTGGCTTATCTAATTGCGGGTCACCATGCCGGTTTGCCCGACTGGTATAAGCTTGATGCCCCCGGCGGCAGTTTGCAGCAGCGGCTCCTAAATACTGACAACCTCAGTGCCGCCCTCGCGGCCAATATTCCGCCAGAAATACTAAATCAGCACCGCATTCAAAGCCCTATATCCCCTGGTGGAAGTGCTGGTTTCGCGTTGTGGGTACGAATGCTCTTTTCCTGTCTTGTTGATGCGGATTTTCTTGACACCGAGTCTTTTATGGATGAGGGGAAATCCTCTGCTCGTGGGCAATACCCACTGTTTGAAAGCTTACTACCGCTTTTTAATGCGCATATGCAGGCCTTGACTGCGGGTGTTAAACCAAGTCCAGTCAACAAGTTGCGCAGCGATATACTTGCACAGTGCAGAACGTCAGCGAGCCAGCATGCTGGTCTGTTTTCGCTGACGGTACCCACTGGCGGCGGCAAAACTCTCGCAAGCATGGCCTTTGCGCTTGAGCACGCTAAACGGTACTGGAAAAGGCGGGTGATCTATGTGATCCCCTACACCAGCATCATTGAGCAAACTGCCGAGGTATTTAGCGAAATTTTCCCCGACTCTGTCGTGGAGCACCACAGCAATATTGACCCGGATGACGCAGCGAAAGAAACCAGTAAAAGCCGTCTGGCCAGTGAGAACTGGGATGCGCCGATTGTGGTCACTACTAACGTGCAATTTTTTGAATCCCTGTTTGCAGCACGCACCAGCCGTTGCCGCAAGCTGCACAATATTGTCAACAGTGTGGTGGTACTCGACGAAGCCCAGTTATTGCCACCAGAATTTTTGCAGCCGATTCTTAGCGTGGTAAAGCTACTGAGCGAACACTACGGCGTAAGCTTCGTTTTATCTACCGCCACCCAACCGGCCTTGAAGACCCAGACTGATAATTTTGGCAAGCGCCTGCTAAACGGTTTGGAAAACGTTCGAGAAATTATTGCCGATCCCGACCAGCTCTACAGTGCACTTGAGCGGGTGGAGGTCTCAATGCCTGAAGATTTCAACACCACTCAAAGCTGGGAGGGGGTCGCCAAGCAATTACAGCAGAACGAATCTGTACTGGCGATTGTAAACACCCGCCCCGGCGCACGGGAACTGCATGGGCTGATGCCAAAAGGTACCTACCACCTTTCGGGTTTGATGTGTGGACAGCATCGCTCAGATGTCATCGCAGAAATTAAAGCCCGTAAGGGCCAGGCCATTCGAGTCATCAGCACGCAGTTAGTCGAAGCGGGGGTTGATCTCGACTTCCCCGTGGTTTATCGCGCCATGGCCGGGCTGGATTCCATCGCCCAGGCCGCAGGCCGTTGTAATCGTGAGGGTCGCCTGCCTGATAAAGGCAAAGTCGTAGTGTTTGTACCGCCCAAGCCAGCTCCACCGGGCATGCTGCGCCGGGCCGAGCAAACCACGGTGTCGTTAATGACCGATGAAGCAAAAGAACACCCCCTGGAACGCAGCCGGTTCAAACAATATTTTGAACATTTTTACGGCAAAGCCAATCTGGACAAACACGGCATTGAAGGCTTGCTTACACCAGAAGGTGATGGTGATGATAGCCTCAAAGTGCAATTTCGCACCGCCGCACAACGTTTTAAATTAATCGACGAATCGGATTATCAGGCGGTAATCGTTCGCTATAACAACACGGCAAAAGAGCTGATCGATCAGCTTCAAAAAATGGGGCCAGAGCGCTGGTTAATGCGCAAATTACAACGCTACAGCGTTAATATTTCGCACTTCCACCTTGAAGGTTTACTCGACAGTCAGGACGTTCGTGAAACGTATCCTGGCATCTATGTACAGGTAAGCGATACCCTCTACCATTCCAAATTGGGGCTTTCGTTGGAACCGATCAATATAGAACCTTCCCAAACAGTGTGCTGATCTAAAAAATGGTCAGTATTGTGAAAAGGATTAAAAAATATGACGAAACACTATTGCCTCGAAGTTTCCGGCGATTACGCCTGTTTCACCCGTCCCGAGATGAAAGTCGAGCGGGTATCCTACGATGTGATTACCCCCTCGGCAGCCCGGGCGGTATTTGAAGCCATCCTCTGGAAGCCCGCTATATGCTGGCAAATACATAAAATAGAGGTGCTCAAACCCATTCGCTGGATCAACCTGCGCCGTAACGAGGTTGGTTCTGTTATCTCAACCCGCAATGTGCAAACAGCCATGAATCAGGGCCACGGTATTCTAGCGCTGAATATTGAAGACGAACGCCAGCAACGCGCTGGGCTTTTCCTGCGTGATGTTAAATACCGACTGCACGCCAGCTTTACCCTGCAGGACGACAGCCAGCATCGTCACCGTTACCCTCAGCTCAATGCCAACAGCGATAGCGATGCCAGTGAAAACAGCCTGATTAAGTTCCAGCGCATGTTTGAACGCCGCGCCAGCAAAGGCCAGTGTTTCAATCAACCCTATCTCGGTTGCCGAGAATTTTCCGCAGACTTTCGTTTAGTTGCCCCAAAGCAAAGTGCGGGCAGTACACCCGAAGAGCTAAGCGGTGAACGCGATCTTGGCTGGATGTTATACGACCTGGATTACAGCAATGCCGCCGAGCCAAGCCCCCGGTTCTTTCAGGCAAAAATGCTTGACGGTGTGATGCTTGTTCCAGAATGGAACAGCGGAGTGGTGCGGG
>JBFJZC010000143.1:0-7715 GCA_041622295.1 Porticoccaceae bacterium | reverse complement strand
CACCAATCAATGTGTCAAAGCCTTTGGGCAGCGCCTCGATGAAGTCCAGCGCGTACGCCATGCGCGCCGCTTCGCGAACAGCTTCCGGCGCGCTGGACGCCAACTCCCCGTAAGCAATATTGTTGTAAACCGTATCGTTAAATAGCGTGACCTGTTGGCTGACCAGCGCGATGTGCTTGCGCAAATTAACCAGCGTGTACTCGGTGATATCCTTACCATCCAGACGTATCTGACCCGACTGGTAGTTATAAAACCTCGGTATCAGACTAACCAGAGACGTTTTCCCACTTCCCGACGAACCTACCAACGCGATGGTCTCGCCTGGTTTGGCAACCAGGTTAATATTGCGCAATACCTCCGGGCCATTACCCGCATAACTGAACGAAACATCGTCGAAGACGAATTCTCCGCTGACCGCATCGGCCACATACGTTCCTGTGTCGACTTCTTCTTCCTGATCCAGCGTTTCAAAAAGTGTGTCTGCAGCAGCAATACCTTTCTGAACAGTGCTGTTGACTTCGGTTAACTGACGTATAGGTTTGGTTAGCAGCGAAGCGGTAAAAACAAATTTGGTGAAGCCACCGGTAGACATTGATGCAAGAATGTCGGGGGTTAAGGCCATCCAGATAAGAAAGCCCAACGCACCGGCCAACAACATTTGGACAAAGGGCGTACTCAAACCCTCAGTAATAGCCATCTTCAGGTTCTGCCGTCGATTGACCTGGCTGGCCTGCAACATGCGTCTGGTTTCGTAATCCTTACCGCCAAATAAATGCATCTCTCGATAGCCGCTCACTGCTTCCTGCGACACATGTGTGACGTCACCCATAGACGATTGAATCCGATTACTCAGTTTGCGGAATCGCTTGCTCACTATGCTGACGATAGCCGCAATCATGGGCATGATGATGAGAAAGATACTGGCCAGTCGCCAGTTCAGGTAAAACAGGTAAACGAGCAGCCCAATAACAAGTGCACCCTCGCGGATGATGGTCGTCAACGCCTTGGAGGTAGCACCCATCACCTGCTGGGTGTGAAACGTCAGTTGTGTGACCATATGTCCGCTCATGTGGCCATCGAAGTACGCGCTGGGCATCCGCGTATACTTATTGAAAATCTGGTTGCGCAAGTCATGCACAACCGACTGGGAAACGAAGGTCATCCCATAATTTCCGACCAGGAAGCCAATACCCCGCACCACAGCGAGTAACAGGAGCATGGTGGGCAGCACGACCCGGCTTTGCGCCAGCACCTCACCATCAGCCATTAAATACTCAGCGAGACGGGCTGTCATACCCGAATCGACCTTCATCATGTCGAACCCTTTTATCGTCGCGCCATCGCCGGTAACCACCGTAAGCACATTGATGAGGTAACCAAGCAGGTCGACAAAGGCGATTTGCATGGCGCTGAATAACCACAGGCCGAGCACACTGACGAGGAAAACCTTCCAGTAAACCTTCAGGTAAGCCAGCAACCGCAAATAAGTCTGGACGCCGGACGATTTGTCCGTGGTGGAGGAAGAACCCATAAGGATATTTTATTCGCCCTGTTCGGGCTCCTGTGTGATGATGCTGAGATTAACAAAGCCCATGCGCCCAGCTGCGTCCATGGCCGTGACAACAGCCTGATGTCTGGTTTCAGCATCCGCAGTGATGGTCAGGGGAATATCGGTTTGTCCTCTGGAGACCTCTTTTAAGCCCGCCATCAGAGTTTTCAGCTGTTTGTTAACCAGAGCTACTCCGTTGAGGGCGTAGTTGCCGTCGGCAGTAATCAGTATATCGATTGTTTTGGGCAACGACTCACTCGGCGCTGCATCCGCCTCGGGGAGATTAATGACGAGATGGGTTTCCCTGGTGAAAGTGGTCGACACCATGAAGAAAATAAGGAGCAAAAAAACGACATCAATCAGCGGGGTAACATTGACGCCCTCGCTCGATGTCCGCTGACGACGAAATTTCACTTTGCGTTAGTCTCTCCGGGCGGTAACACCCGGTCTCCGTGCAAAGCGTCGACCAGCTTAACTGCCTGATCCTCCATGTCTACGACCAGCGAGTCGATACGACGCTCGAAATACCGATGAAAGGCCATCGCCGGAATGGCTATGCTTAATCCAGCTGCGGTGGTAATAAGCGCTTTGGAAATACCCCCGGCTAACACGCCCGCGTTGCCAGTACCTTCCAGCATGATGGCGGTAAATACCTGAATCATGCCGACCACCGTACCCAACAAACCAATTAACGGGGTGATAGCAGCAATAGTGCCCAGCATGGCTATATACCGTTCGAGGTTGTGAACCACCTGACCAGCAGCTTCCTCAATGCTGTCCTTCATGACTTCCCGGCCATGTGCCGAATTGCTCAGGCCCGCAGCCAGAATCTGGCCCAGTGGCGAGGAGTTTTTCAGTTCGGTCAGTTTCTCTGCGGTGACCTGGCGCTGCTTTAACCAGTGCCAGACCTGGCCGAGAAGATTTTCCGGCACCACCTTGCTGGAGCGTAACGACATATAACGTTCGATGACAATGACGACTACCGCGAGAGAACATAGCAACAACGGCAGCATAAGCCAGCCGCCGGCAATTATAATCTCAAACAAAGTAAACCCCCGCCCCGAAAAGTGACCTCACTTTATCACAATCGGATTGCGCTCAAAACGATTCAAGCCAATAACGGCGAACCTTTTCTCGCTCAGAAGTCACCCGCACGGTGTTGATATTGTCCCAATTAAAACTGAGCGAGCCCGATTCGCCAGTGCGCCACTGTCGTGCGTTCAGTGCAGCATATCGCCGGACAACAACCTCGTGTGGATGGCCAAAATGATGGTGAAAACCGGCTGAATATACAACATGCTCGGGTGCAACTGCCGCCACAAATGCCGACCCAGACGAGCTTTTACTGCCGTGATGAGGGGCTACTACAAGCGCTACATGCGCCGGTAAGCGTCCGGCCTGCAGCAATTTTGTTTCGGTACTTGCATCGATGTCGCCAGTCAGTAATACCGTTTGATCGGCAAGACGCACCACGATAACGCAGGAAGTATTGTTATCCGCATATTGCACACCCTCATCGGGATGAATCACCTCAAAGCCAACTTCGCCCCACTGCCAGCTCATCCCCGCTCGACACGGCTCTGCCTGCTGCGCAGCCACTCCGCCTGCCTGCCCAGCTAACACCCGGTGCGCAGCAAACTGGCTCATTAGACCGGCAACACCACCACTGTGATCGGCATCACTGTGACTCACCACCAGTAAATCAACACTGCGGATACCTCGATATCTGAGATAGGGTGCGACAATGGCGCTGCCCGCATCAAAGTGCTCGCTGTATTTAGGGCCGGCGTCGTAGACCATCACCCCTTGTTGAGTCTCCACCACGACACTCAGCCCCTGACCCACATCAAGAATAGTCACACGAAGCATCGGTAATTTGGCCGGCTGAACAAATAGTAAGGCTGCCATCAGAATCGGCGCCACTGGGCGAATACCCAGACCTCTCGGTAACAACAAAAACGTACCGGCCACTATCGCGGCAACAGCGACCAGAACATGCTGGTCGGTAACGACCTGCCAGACACTGGCTGAGCCATAGTGCGCCAGCTTCGCCAGCAGCCAGTCAAAGCCGGACAGCTGTTGCGCTGCGAGCCTCCAGACATCGCTAGCAGTTACTGCGCTGAACGGAAAAATCAGGACACCAAGCAAAGCCAGTGGCACAACAAAAATACTGAGCCAGGGGATGGCGAAAAGATTTACCAGCGGCGCCATGAGCGCAATATTGCCCTGAAAATAGCTCAGCACGCCCGCTAACATAACCAGCATCAGCGCCTGAGCTCTCACCAGGTTTTGCACCCAGCTCAAACGCGAGCGACTCGAGAAATACCAGATAAACGCCGCAACCGCCCCATAGGACAACCAGAACCCAGGTGACAAACCCGCCAGGGGATCGATGAGAGCCTGAAGCGTTAGCGCCCAGATCAGTACCAGCCAGGGGCGCACAGCGCGCCGCAGCACAATCGCCAATAACACCACCGAGATCATCACCAGCGCGCGCTGTGTCGGCAACGTAAAACCGGCCATTGCTACATAAGTGGCAGCAGCCAGCCACGCGAAGCCAGCCCGGATCTGCATGCGCGTGACATTTAGGCCTGCGACCGATAGAACCACCCACAGGGCGGAACCAAACAACATCCCGGCTGTTGCTGCCATGCCGATGTGGAGGCCGGATACAATCAACAAGTGCACCGTCCCGGTTATACGGGTGTTCTGCCATATGTCACTGGACAGTCCCTGCTTGTCACCAATCGTCAGTGCCAGTAGCAGGTATTTGCCAGCATCAGCGATATCCAGTCCCTTTATAGACTCTCGAATACGCTGACGGAAACGATCGACACCGTACCGTTTAGTATCACCAAGCAGCATCGTTTGCCGGGACTCGCGTACATACCCCGTCGCGGAAATACCACGGCGCAATAGCCACGCCCGGTAGTCCAGGCCACCAGGGTTAACAAAGCCCCGCGGGCTGCGCAGACGCACCAAAAACTGCCAGCGCTGACCTGGCTGAACGGCGTCGGCACCGTACCAGTTCAGCTGTAGGCGTCTGACAGGTGGCATCCGTGGTAGCGGATGTGGCAATTGGCCGTCAGGCAACACCGCCGTAGCTGGCTGCACCGAATCCACTTCAAATATGAACTGGGTGCTCCGTCTGCCCGGCTCAGGCAGGCCTCGCACCACACCAACCACTACATAATCAGTCTTATCCGCTGTCAGCGGCAATACGCCAGCCAGAGTCCAGTGGCCCCAACACGTCGCCCACAGAATGCCGGTGGCTGCCGCGAACAGTACATATGTCCAGCGCCTGCCCAGAATAGCGATGACCAGGCAAGCCAGCCATAGCACCCCGGCCACCAATAAGCCGGGCAGGGTTGGCCAGAGTGAGGAGGAATAAACCGCCAGGCAAAAAACCGCCAGGTAATAATGCATACCACATCCTTGTAGCGAGCAATTTTTTGTTATTCAGTTTAGCGATGCGCTTTTTTCACGTACACTGCCGCCAACTAGTATCGGCATAGCTACCAAAGCGATAGCGCTGACCCAGTGTAGCGATCTTTGCTTTCGAGGCCAATTTTCCTTAGCCTAGCGCGATGAAAAATTTACTCATCGTCTACCACACACAGGGGAATAAAACCGGCCAAATGGCTAACGCCGTACTCGCAGCTGCCGAGGAAGAAGAAGGTGTCAGTGTTGCGTTTAAAAAAGCTTTTGATGCCAATCTTGAGGATTTGCTCTGGGCCGATGGCATCATTTTTGGCACTCCAGAAAACTTTGGTTACATGAGCGGTGCCCTCAAGGATTTTTTTGATCGCACTTTTTACCCGGCCGAACCATACGCGCTAAACTTGCCCTACAGTGTGTTTGTCGCCGCCGGCAACGATGGTACTGGTGCGGTACGCGAAATTGACCGAATCGCACTGGGTTACCCGCTGCGAAGAGTTGCTGAACCGGTCATCGTCAAGGGCGAGTTAGCCGCGAGTGATCTGGAGAAATGCGCCGAACTTGGTCTGGCCATGGCTGCGGGTTTAACCATGGGTATTTTTTAGAGCATTAACCATTAATAAGATCAACAAACATACTACTTCCCTATGAGCATAGCCTTGATAATGTCGGGCGGCGGTGCGCGAGCAGCTTATCAAGTAGGTGTGCTAAAAGCCGTCGCAGAACTACTGCCCAGCCGCACCTACAACCCCTTTCCAGTCATCTGCGGCACTTCTGCCGGGGCCATCAATGCGCTAACGATCGCGGGCAGACCGGGTTTATTGCGCCAGCGTATACGAAAACTCGAAGCCATCTGGATCGGGCTTCGATCAGAAGATATTTACCGAACGGATACCTGGGGGGTTTTCAAAAACACGTGTCAACTGGTGTTGTCGCTGGTGCACGGGGGCTACGGCATAGGGCGCTCGGTCGCATTGCTGGACAACTCCCCGTTACGTGACCTACTGGAAGAACTGGTCCGCTTTCGTTACATCGACGAAGCCATTGCCAGCGGCGAGCTCGATGCTGTCAGTGCCACCGCCATGGACTACGGCACCGGCCGTTCCGTAACGTTTTTTCAGGGCAATCACCCTAACTGGCAACGCAGCCGACGCCTTGGCGTCCGCACCGGCCTGACGCTGGATCACCTCATTGCCTCCTCGGCAATTCCGACCGTCTTTCCTGCAACCCTGATCAACGATTCCTATTATGGGGACGGCGCGGTGCGCCAGTTAAAGCCGCTAAGTCCGGCACTGCATCTGGGCGCGACGAAATTATTTATTGTTGGCGTCAGCAATAATCCCATCCATATCGACGATATAGAAAAGGCTGAACACTCACCTTCAACAGCACAAATGATCGGTCAATTACTCAATAGCGCCTTTATCGATTCCATCGAAAGTGATCTCGAAACCCTCGACTCCATCAACAAACTGGCCCGAGAGTGCCCTGCACAGGCAGCAGCGCAAGATTTACGTTACATCGATTATCTGTGTATTTCTCCCTCCGTCGGTATAGACGAAATCGCCCAAAAGTACATCCATGAATTGCCCACTAGCCTGAAGATGTTTCTCCGTGCATTTGGTGGGACACCCAGGGGCGGCGGCTCGAGCGCTGCCAGTTACCTGTTATTTGAATCCGGCTTTTGTACGGAATTAATCAATCTCGGTTATCGAGATGCGCTCGATCAGGCTGACAATATTTTGTCGTTTTTTGGAGTAGCTTCGCCTGAATCGATGTAACTGATCTCGCCCCCTATCACAACACCCTGGAATTCGGGTTACCCGGTATTTGACGCCGGCCACCGCAACCCCGCCTTAGTCCGACCAGGCAAACGCGCCGAACAATCGCCAGCTAGCGTTAGACAGATTTCGGCTCTACACTCAGGCAAAGCAAGGCGCGGTGTTGAGCCAGCCTGACTGGCCATTTATTGGCAAACTTTCAGCTGACGTCCTTTGCACCAGTAAAAAATTGGTCGAAAACCGCTACTCGAGACACCCGCAATCAGAAATGCGACCGCCGCCGAGTGGGCAACGGAGTAAAGAATTAGCAGGTTTTCTAGGACACAGTTACTCATCAACTAAAGGCTTACAAACATGGCTATTCCACAACAGGGAGCTGCCGCAACGACAACGTCTTCATCAACTCAGTACGACGCTATTATCGTAGGCGCCGGGGTAGCGGGCCTGTATCAGCTACACACCCTGCGGCAAGCTGGATTCTCTGTCCGTTTGCTCGAAGCCGGCACTGGCGTCGGCGGCACCTGGTACTGGAATCGTTACCCGGGGGCACGCTTTGATTCGGAGAGCTATACCTACCAGTATTCATTTTCGGAAGAATTACTGGCGGAATGGAACTGGAAAGAACATTTTTCTGCGCAGCCGGAAACACTTCGTTATCTCAATTTTGTTGCCGACAAATTAAATCTTCGCGAGGATATCCAGTTCAGCACGCGTGTCAAAGCAACGCTGTTTAACGAGTTAACAAATCGCTGGGATGTCGAAACTGACGCTGGGGAGCAATTCAACGCGCACTTCCTGATTATGGCGACAGGCATATTATCCGCGCTGCAAATGCCTGCCATCGAAGGCATGGACAGTTTTAAAGGCCTGTCATTTCACACCGCCCGCTGGCCTCACGACCCCAGTGGATGGGGTGGCGATAAAACCGTTTATGAGGGCAAGCGCGT
>JBFJZC010000142.1:0-7743 GCA_041622295.1 Porticoccaceae bacterium | reverse complement strand
TTGATCTCGGGCGTGAGGGCATTACCTGCAATTGTGTCTGTCCCGGCCCTATCAATACGGCGTTGACCGAGTCAATTTCAAAAGAAGACAAAGCCACCTTTGCCCGACGCAGGGTGGCGCTACGACGTTATGGTGAGCCTGAAGAAGTGGCCCATGCAACACTCAATTTTGCGTTACCATCCTCGTCATTTATTACTGGCGTGGTGATGCAGGTCGATGGCGGCTTGTGGATACGCAACGCCTGAGTAGGTAGCTTGAACGCCCGTCGGTATGGAATTCTTAGCTTGCCGTGCAAGCGACTTTAAGGAGATAAGAATGGCAGATTGGCAGATTGGCGATGTGAAAATCACCAAGGTCATTGAAGAGGATTCACCTGTTCCGGGAAAGTTTGTGCTACCCGACGCGGAGCCGGATAAACTCGCCGAAATTCCCTGGTTGAGCCCCAACTTTGTCAACGAAAAAGGTTGGCTCAAAATGTCTATTCATGCGCTGATTATTGAGACTCAGGGTGTGCGGATCATGGTCGACACCTGTCTGGGTAACGACAAGGAGCGCACCACCAAGGCCTGGGCAATGCGCGATGGGCCTTTTCTGGCCGATCTGACCGCAGCGGGCTTTCCGCGAGAGAGCATCGATTACGTTATTTGTACTCACTTGCATGTCGATCACGTTGGCTGGAACACCATGCTCGTTGATGGCAAGTGGGTGCCGACCTTTCCCAATGCCCGATATCTTTTTGGTCGCACGGAATGGGATAGTTGGCGTAAAGATCCCGATGAGGAGCATTTTGGTCCGGTGATTCAGGACTCGGTACAGCCGATAGTGGATGCTGGTCTGGCCGACCTGGTTGACAGTGATCATCGCGTCAATGAAGAAGTCTGGTTTGAGCCGACCCATGGCCATACGGCAGGCCATATCAGTGTACGGGTTTCTTCCAAAGGGCAGGATGCGGTGATCACCGGAGATATGACCCACCATCCCTGTCAATTGGCGCGACCAGAATGGCGTTGTTTTGCCGATTACGACGCGGAGCAGGCAATTCAGACCCGCTGGGATTTTTATGCACGTTATGTAGATAAACCTGTTCTGGTAATAGGCACCCATTTTGCGCCACCGACAGCGGGTTATGTTGTTGCGGATGGCGATCGCTACAAACTTAAAATCTAATGTGATCGGTTAAATCTCTGTCAGGAGAAAACCAGGGTTTTACCGTATAGAAAAAGGGGGGGCTAATGAAGGCGACACGCTTTTACGAGGTGGGCAAACCACTGACCATTGAGGATGTACCCGAGCCCGAGGTGGGGCCGACTGATGTGCTGGTCAAAATTGCTGGCGCGGGGGTTTGCCACTCGGATTTGCACGTTATTGATGGCGAAGTGGGTGTCAAACGCCTACCCATCACACTGGGTCATGAAAACGCCGGTATTGTCGAAAAAGTCGGTAGCCTGGTCACAGAAGTGCGGCCGGGGGATGGGGTCGCGGTGTTCGGTGCCTGGGGCTGTGGTATCTGCAAGATATGTCAACGGCAGGATGAAAACCTCTGTCAGAATCCGATTTATCCTGGTGTCATGGTTGACGGCGGATGGGCTGAAAAACTGCTGGTTCAGCACCCGCGTAATCTGGTCAAACTCAATGGGCTTGATCCGATCATCGCTGCACCGCTTACGGACGCGGCGCTAACGCCCTATCGAGCGATCAAGAAAGTCATGTCGAAACTTGGGCCGGGTAAACGTCTGGGTATTATCGGCATTGGCGGACTCGGCCACATGGCCTTACAAATTGCCAAAGCATTGACTCCGGCAACGCGGCTGGTGGCAATTGATGTCAGTGATGAAAAGTTGGCGATGGCGAAAACCCTGGGCGCACACCACACGGTTAATGGTAAAGGTGATGTCGGTGCTGCGGTGAAAGCGGTGACTGATGGCGAAGGCGTTGACGCCATTATTGACTTTGTTGGTAGCGATGCCACCCTGCAAAATGCGATTGCATGCGCTGCTATTGGCTCTAAGGTTGTCGTCGTTGGCATTGCGGGCGGCACCTTGCCATATTCATTTTGGAAGTTACCCCTGGAATGTGAAGTGACGAGCAGTATCTGGGGCAACAGACAGGAGCTGCGAGAGGTACTTGAACTGGCACGACTGGGTTTGATTACACCGCATATCGAGCGACAACCGTTGGAAGCCGTCAATGACGTGCTGGCGCGCTTGCACGCGGGCAAAGTGCAGGGGCGAATCGTATTGACCCCTTAGATGCCGTCGCCGGGCGAAAAGCCAGACACGGTTCCATTTAGGCTCAACGGTTGTTCTGCCTGGAACTCGTCGAGTGCTGTTGTTCAGCAGGATTTCCCGGATTATTGCCAGCCGAAAGAGCGTGTCGTTATTCTAAAGGGGCTTGATGGTGGTGTGGATGGCTGAGCTAAATGTCTCAGGGCTGCGCAACACAGCGGCTGCATGATACGACTGGCGGGCGATATGGATTACCTTGTGACTGGATTAAGTCCTGGGTATTAGCGGTTAAATTTATCGAAGATACAGGGGAAACATGCTTCACTTGCAACTGGCAAATTTCTGGTCTGGATAGAAAGAAGCTATGTGGGAATGCGGGATAAATTTATTGGCTACGGTACCTGGTTGAGAGATGAGCTTGATGCGAGGCAATGACCATACGAGGCAATGACTATGTCACACGGTAAATCTAATGAACTGATTGGTTCGTCGTACGAATCATTCGAAGATGCAATAGTCCTGATATTGGCGCGGGCCAATAAGACGCTCAGAGGTCTCCGCTCCATAGAGGTTATTAGTAAGCAGGTGGTGGTTAACGAAAATAAACAGCTGTTATATACCGTGCGGGGCTATATGCAGTTTGATATGACGCCGCCTGATGAATTGCACTGGTAAAGGAGAGTATGAGTATGAGCGTATCGAGCGTGTCCACAGTGACGGCAACATCCCCGGTAAGTTTTCAGGACGCGCTGGAGCGTGGTTTAGCCCGTGCACAAAAGACCTTGCGGGGCATCCAGAGGCTTGAGGTTATCGCCGAGCGAGTAAACGTCGAAAAAGGCGGAATAAAAGAATTTGTCGTTGAACTCAAGGTGGTATTTGCGCTAGAGAGCTAATTTAGTCCCACTAATGTAGGCCGCGGTGCAGTCACCGGTAAGCCTGCCGATAAGAAAACTAGCGTTGGTCAAGCCGGTATTTGCATCCGCCAATCCTTCGCTGATGGCAGACCCGAAAGAGGCAGGCTTCCCGCCAGGCCGGCAGAATCGGAAGGTTTGGTGCTGGCATAATTTGCCCTCCGTTTGGCGCGGCGAGCTTGAGATGCGGTGACAGCAATCCCTTTAGATATCACCTTGCTAGCATAGCAAATTAATTTAAGTTAGAGTTTGCCGGGTTGATTGTCCCGCGTGGTGCAAGGCTGAATTTTAATAACGTAGGTGCGTGTATGGCTGGATCCGACAATGCGGATAGATTGGTCGATAGATTCGCTGCCGTTATTGCGGATGTGACAATAAGAGAGAAGAGTGGTGCGTATGAAAATGACTGGGGTGTGATATATGGATGAGCTGGATGAAGAGGTTTTACAGCTTTTCGTCGACGAATCCAGAGAGCATTTAGCCGGTATAGAGGGCGACCTGCTGGCCATGGAGGCCATGACGGTTCTCGATAAAGAGCTGGTTAATAAGGTTTTTCGCACGCTTCATACTATCAAAGGTGGTGCCGGTTTTTTCGACCTTAGTAAACTGCAAAATCTTGCTCATGCAATGGAGAACGTGCTTGATCTGATTCGCAATGGCGAGCTGGTTACCACGCCGCTTATCGTGTCCTCGCTATTAGCTGGGGCCGATACGGTTGCCGGGATGGTTAACAACCTGACCACCTCTAACGATCAGGATATCTCCGCACATCTGCAGGTGTTTGAACAAATACTGGAAGGAGATAGCCACATCGCCGCTAGTACTGGCGAGGTCGAAACGAATAGCCAGGCTGGCGCCAGGGAGCTGTTTGTTCCGGTGGAGCGGCAAGTTGAAGATGACGGTCGTGACAATGAGCATATTCCTGAAGAGGTAAGGCCCACGGGGTCTGAAGGGGATCTACCTGAAGCGCCTGCCGCCGTGATGTCAGCAGAGCAACTGAGCCCTGTAGCGCAAGCCAGCGCCAGTAAACCTGATGGCAATAAACCCGATACCGGTAAAACCGCGCAGGTAGCGGATCAAAGTATACGGGTCCAGTTGCCGCTGCTGGACCGATTAATGGAGCTCGCTGGCGAGCTGGTGTTGACTCGTAATGCCCTGCTACAAAGTGTTGAAAGTAAAGATGGCGCTTCGCTGGCAATGGCCGCTAAAAAGGTCGATTCTATAACCTCGCAGTTGCAAAAAGCGATCATGTCTACGCGGATGCAGAGTATTGACATCGTCTTTAGCAAGTTTCGTCGCATCGTGCGGGATCTCTCGGGACAGCTGGGTAAGGACATACGTCTGGAGATAAGCGGCGAGGAAGTAGAGCTCGACAAGAAAATCATTGAGGCGCTTGGCGACCCTTTGACGCACCTGGTGAGGAATGCTGTCGATCATGGCCTGGAGAAACCAGCCATACGCCGGGCAGCTGGAAAATCTGAAGAGGGTTTTTTGCGAATCGATGCTTTTCATGAAGCTGGTCAGGTGGTGATAGAGATTTCCGACGATGGTGCAGGCATAAATCCGGCGGTGATCGCCGCAAAAGCGGTAGAGAAGCAAATCTGCACTGAAGAAGATATCGCCCGTTTGACCGACAATGACATTATCCGCCTTATCTTTCAGCCTGGGTTTACCACAGCGGCCGAAGTGACCGATATCTCCGGGCGTGGTGTTGGTATGGATGTGGTTCGCCAGAACCTCGCCAAGGTAGGGGGGGTTGCAGATATTGAGTCAGTACTGGGTAAAGGTTCCACGGTCAGACTCAAGCTGCCATTGACCCTGGCTATCATACCCAGCGTGCTGGTTGGTATCAGCAGCGAGAGCTTTGCCATACCCCAGGTTAACGTGGTTGAGATGGTTGGTATCACGCCGGCAGAAGTTAAAAACCGTATCCAGCGCGTTGGTGGCGCCACAGTGCTGCGCCTCAGGGGCGAGTTGCTTCCTCTGATCGACCTTAGCCAACATCTTGGGATAGAAGAAGTCTACGTGGACCCGGTATCCGGGGAAACTGCGGCAGAACGGCGCGACAGATTGTTTGACCGTCGTATGCTGGCGGAGGAGGGTGAAATTGAGATCGAAGACCCTCGGCATGTCGCAGAGCGCCGACAAAATCATCAAAGTGCTGTACATATTGTCGTCGTGGCGGCAGGCGTTTTTAAGTACGGCATTCGGGTGGACGAGCTGCACGAGTCTGCGGAAATTGTCGTTAAGCCACTGGGGATGCACTTCAAGGACAGTGATGAATTTACCGGCGCCACGATTCTCGGTGATGGCAAGGTGGCGCTGATACTGAATGCGGAAGGAGTACGTCGGTTGACCGGCGCAAATGAAACACGACAATCGCTGGAAGAACTCGATAAGGTTGTCGCGAAGGTTGTCGAGTCGGACTCCTGCATGTTGCTGGTCGTCAAAAATGGGCCCGAAGAAATGTATGCCGTGCCGCTGCAGCTGGTGGCTCGTATCGAAAGATTTGCGTATTCGGACATGCAGGAAGTCGGTGGTAAAAAAGCGATCAGCTACCGTGGCGGTATTTTGCCGCTGGTTTCCCTTGAGGGAACCGTGAGTGACAAGGCCCCGCAAAAGTCAGCTGCCAAGGAGTTTTACGCCGTTGTCTTTGCAGTGGGCAAGGGCGAAGTGGGGCTAATCGTACCGGGGATTAAGGACATTGTTAATTACACTAAAGCGATTGACGTCAATACTCATCGGCGTAAGGGTATCAGCGGGTCCCTGATTGTCGACGGAGCCATTATTCAGCTTCTGGACTTATTCGGTCTTTTGGAGATTGTTGACCCACAATGGACTGGTCACCTGATTCGAGGGGAGATCGATGAGGAAGATCGATTGACCATATTGCTGGTAGAAGACTCTCAGTTTTTCCAGAAACAGATCGCGGATGAAATAGTATCTGCCGGATTTACGGTGATTATAGCGGGCGACGGACTGCAGGGCATCGAACAACTAAATAATAATCCTCAAGTCTGTATGGTTGTTGCCGATATCGAAATGCCGAATATGGACGGCATAGAAATGGTTAAAACCATTCGCGCGCATGCCGAATACAGGAGTTTGCCTATTATTGCCCTGACCTCAGTAGCCGGTGCAGAGGCGGAGAAAAGAGGTTATGAGGCGGGCGTTAACGAATATCACATTAAACTGGATCGTGAGCAGGTGGTGGCATCGTGCGTTCGACTGGCGAGTAAAAGACCGAAGGGTATAGCGTTGCCTCAAATCGTTGTTGGTGAAAGGTCGTGAGTCAGGTAGATAGGTACAACGATACCGAAATTATAGTTTTCAGAGTGGGTGAGGTGATCGTCGGCCTGCCCATTAACGAGGTGAGGGAGATTTTCAAACCGCCGGAATTTACGCCTGTGCACACACGATATGACTACGTCAAAGGTGTGATCAATCTGCGTGGCAATATAGTGACAATCATCGATTTAAACTGGCGGATGGGCTTGTCTGAACCCACCCTTGGTGGACACATTGTGCTGGTTGAGTTTCGTCATGAGTTAATTGGGTTGCTGGTCGACAAAATCGAGGACTCCGTATTTGGCCGTAGCGAAAATTTTTTTCAGGTGCCAGGAAATATCAATGGTGCTGACGCGGATTTTTTCAAAGCAATATATCGGCGAGATGACGACCTGGTCGCTATGCTTGACCTTGAAAACACTATGATAAGTGAACACACGCAATGAGCCAGTTGAAAGTACTGGTCGTGGATGATTCTTCCATGTATCGGCAGATACTGAGCGATATCGTTGGCACTATTCCAGAGCTCACGTGCATTGGCTCGGCCTGTAACGGCAGGGATGCCATGGCGCAAATTCTGCGTACCAAACCAGATTTTGTGACGCTGGATATAGAAATGCCAATAATGGATGGCATGGAGGTGATGCGAGCGCTCAAGGCGGAAAAGATATCGACTAAAATCCTGCTGGTGAGCGCACATTCCCTGGCTGGCGCGGAATTGACAATACAGGCTCTTGAGCTGGGCGCGTATGATTTCATCACTAAGCCGCTTAACCTCAGGGGTGGCAGTGCCAGGGCCGAAATTCGTCAACAGCTTGAGGCCAAGTTGCTTGGGACTGAGCCTGGCAGCCGGGTGGCATTGACGGAGAAGTCTGTAGTCGCAAGGGCAGCGCGACGGGTGGCCGTGCCTCAAACCGAGATAAAAGCGCTGTTGCGGCCCCAGGCAATTGTTATCGGCGCTTCGACTGGCGGGCCGAAGGCGCTGATGACTTTGTTTGAGAAATTGCCTGGGCAACTCGGTCTGCCCATTTTTATTGTGCAGCATATGCCACCCTTGTTTACCAAAACGCTTGCCGACTCTCTCAACAGAATTTCCCAATTGACCGTTACGGAAGCGATAGATGGAGATATTCCTGTGCCGGATCATGTCTACATGGCGCCCGGCGGTCGACAAATGAAGCTCGTCAGCGCTGGCGGTGGTGTTCGGTTGTCTATTACTGATGATGAAGTAGAGAGTTCTTTCAGGCCGTCGGTAAACCACTTTTTTGCCAGTGTGGCGAGTATTTACAAGGACAGGGCTGTGGGAATTATTCTCAGCG
>JBFJZC010000141.1:0-7804 GCA_041622295.1 Porticoccaceae bacterium | reverse complement strand
TTTAGCCGCGATGCTGCCCGAAACCCGCAACTATGATGGCTGTATCGAAGTCTATGCCCATCAGGATCAGGACGATCCGACGACCATTGTTGCCATCGAGCAGTGGCAGTCCCGGTCACATTATGAGAAGTATTTTGCCTGGCGCGGTGAAACTGGAGCGCTGGATGCTCTGGGTGGCTGGCTGGCTCAGCCGCCATCCATTAGATACTTTGACAAAAAAGCCTAAGCGCAGCGGCAACCTGCTAATAAGGCCCGTAAAGCGGTACTGGCAGGCAAAAAAGGGCGAACCAGGTGTTCGCCCTTTTTTGTGGTCGCGGTGAACTTACCACGCCGCCGGACAATCCTGGTCGCAGGTTAAATTGACTTGACCAGGATTTTTGAATTTCTCTGCCAGTTATAGAGCGCCATTTTTTCCGCCGGCAAGTCCTCAAGGGAAGACTCCTTAAAGCCCTGCTCCAGAAACCAGTGGGCCGCCTGTGTGGTCAGGACAAACAATGTGTTCAAACGTAATTCATTTTTGGCCCGTTGTTCGAGGGTTTGCAGTAGGCGGGCGGCAAATCCCTGCCTGCAGAAATCTGGATGGGTCACTACGCAGGCGACTTCCGCTGCGTTGGTTCCGGGAAACGGATAGAGCGCGGCACAGGCGATGGTCATCCCTTCTGGATGGACGACAACGTAAAAGCGAGAAATCTCGGTCTCCAGCAATTCTCGAGAGCGCTTCACCAGAACCCCCGACTTTTCCAGAGGAGTGATTAACTCCAGTATTCCACCAACGTCATCAATGGTGGCTTGCCTGATGATTTCGCTGCCATTGTGGGACAGTAAGGTACCGGCGCCTTCACGGGTAAATAATTCTCTCAGCAGTGTGCCGTCTTCGGCATAACTGATCAGATGGCTGCGGCGAACGCCGTTTTGACAGGCTGCATATCCCGCCTGTAGCGCATTGCAGAGCTGATGCTGGCCTGCCAGTCGTTCCAGCCAATGACGTACGTCGACCATGTCGATCATTTTCACCAGCGCGCCCTGTTCATCGTAGACGCCATTTTCGCCGCAGAAAAAAATCAGTTTTTCTGCTTCCAGCGTGACGGCGGCCTGGGTGGCGACGTCTTCGCAGGTTAAATTGAAGGCTTCCCCAGTGGGGGAGCAGCCGATCGGTGACAGCAGCACGATAGCGCCGTCATCAAGTTGGCGTTTGACGCCGGCGCGGTCAATTTTGCGGACTTCTCCGGTATGGTGAAAATCCACGCCATCGCGAATGCCCAGCGGCTTGGCGGTGATAAAGTTACCGCTGACCACACGAATCCGTGCGCCCTGCATCGGCGAATTCGGCAGGCCCATGGAAAGCAGTGATTCGATGGCGATACGGGTACTGCCCACGGCCTCTTTGACGCACTCCATGGTTTCACTGTCGGTGATGCGCGTGTTGTTGTCGAAGCGCGGTGTTACATCACGTTGCGCCAGCTTTTCGTCAATTTGGGGTTTGGCGCCGTGCACCAGCACAATTTTTATGCCGAGGCTGTTGAGCATGGCAATATCGTGAATGATATGGGGGAAATTGTCGTCGCGCACACCCTCGCCAGACAGCACCAACACAAAAGTCTTGCCCCTGTGCATGTTGATATAGGGCGATGTGTCGCGGAAAAATTTCACATAATCGTTCATAGGCTTGCCGCCACGGGTGCAAAGAAGGGCTATTTTCGGGCGATTATATCAGGCACGGAATTGTGCAGGCAGGTAATTATGAAGCCTTAAGGCAGTATTCGCCGATAAGTTCGGACAAATGGTGGATGGTCGGCTGGATGCGCTCCGTGGCGAGGAATTCGTCGGGCTGGTGAGCCTGATCGATATTGCCCGGCCCCATGACGACGACGTCCATACCCAGGTGCTGCAGGTAGGGGGCTTCTGTCGCGAAGGCCACGGAGCCACGGCTGTGGCCGGTGAGCTTTTCGCAGTAGGCGACCAGCACGCTTTGGTCAGCAGCCGCAAATGCGGGCACGCCGAAGTGTTCCAGCGATATCTCGGTTCCCTCAGGCCCGCCAAGGCCCAGCAGGCGCCGCCCGAGCATGTCGTGCAGTTCATCAATGTCCATGCCGGGCAGGGGACGTATTTCGAAACCGAGCTCACAGTGCCCGCATATCCTGTTGGGGTTGTCGCCGCCGTTAATGTTGCCGAGATTCAAAGTCGGGTAATCGACGGCGAACAGGGGGTTGGCATACTGAGCTTTGAGCTCCGCCTGCACTGTGCGTAATACGCTCAGTGCATCGTGCATGGTATGCAGGGCGTTATTGCCCAGCGCCGGGTTGCTGGAGTGTCCGGATTTGCCCTGCACGATCAGTCTTTCGATCAGGATGCCCTTATGCATTGCGACGGGCTTCATGCCGGTGGGCTCTCCAATTACTGCGTAACGGGCTTTGGGCTGGCCCGCTTCCGCCAGCGCTCTGGCACCAGCCATCGATGATTCCTCGTCAGCTGTGGCGAGAATGATCAGTGGTTGCTGCAAGGGACGTTCGACAGCTTGTTTGGCGGCCTCGATGGCGAGGGCGAAAAATCCTTTCATATCGCAAACGCCGAGACCGTAGAACCGGTTGTCCCGCTCGATAAGTTTGAATGGCGATTGTCGCCAGAGTCGCTCGTCGCAGGGTACTGTATCGGTGTGGCCGGCCAGCACCAGACCTCCGGGGCCGCTGCCGAGCGTGGCGATCAGGTTGGCTTTACGCGGATCAGCGAGCGGCATTACTTCTGTTACAAACCCGAGCTCGTCGAGCCAGCTGGCAAGCAAATCGATAACGTTGCGATTGCCCTGATCATGGGCAGGGTTAACACTGCTGACGGAGTTGCAGGCGATTAGCTGACGGAGCATGTCGATGAGAGTCATAGGGCTGGCAGTGTAGAGCGCTGGTTAGAAAAAGCAATTTCATCGCTGTCGTCAGGGCGCTGTGTCGCGGTCAGGCGATACACGCTACAATTCCTCGACGAAGGTACACACGGTACAAGGAGAGCAGTTTATGGCGCTGGCTGACGCACAAGATCGACTACTGGAACTGCCAGCCCTGCTTAATCAATTGGTTACCGACGGACTGCTGGCCAGGGGCAGCGCAAACGAAATCATCGGCAAAGTGCGCACGCGCGACGAAGCTCTGCAGCATCCGCTGGTTTATATAGCGGGCCAGCAAGCAGATAACGCGCGTACTTCAGGCAAGATACTTGATCTCGACACCATGAGTGAGTGGTTAGCCGACTGGGCCGGGCTGCCGTTGGCGCATATCGATCCGCTGAAAATCAACGTGCCGTCGGTGACGGGGGTGATGTCTTTTGAATTTGCCAAACGGCACCGCATTTTGTGTATCGGTGTTCAGGCAACAGAAGTGGTGATAGCCGTTGCGCAACCTTTTGCGACCTCGTGGATCGCCGATATTGAGCAGATTACTGATAAGACAGTCCGTCGTGTGGTGGTTAACCCCGCCGACCTTGAAAAGTATTCTGTTGAATTTTATACCTTGTCCCGTTCGGTGTTTGGTGCCGGAAAAACCTCCCAGACCGGTCGTGGTTCGCTGAATAATTTTGAGCAATTGCTGGAACTGGGTTCGCTAAAAGATCCCGATGCTCAGGACCAGCATATTGTCAATATTGTCGACTGGCTTTTGCAGTACGCTTTTGATCAGCGGGCCAGCGACATCCATGTTGAACCGCGGCGGGATAAAGGGCGAATTCGTTTTCGGATCGATGGTGTGCTGCATCAGGTTTATGATCTGCCGGCGGCTGTGATGACGGCAATGACCAGCCGACTGAAAATTCTTGGTCGTATGAACGTTGCGGAAAAGCGTCGGCCTCAGGATGGTCGTGTCAAAACCAAAACTCAGGAAGGCCACGAAGTGGAGCTGCGTTTATCGACTTTGCCCACCGCGTTTGGCGAGAAAATGGTCTTGCGCATCTTCGACCCGGAAGTGCTGTTGCGCAGCTTTACGGAGTTGGGTCTGGGCGGTGAGGATTATCGGCGTTGGCAGGAAATGGCCAATCGACCCTACGGTATTGTACTGGTCACCGGGCCAACCGGCTCTGGCAAAACCACAACCCTTTACTCGACGTTGAAACAGCTGGCCACGGAAACCGTTAATGTAAGCACTGTTGAAGACCCCATTGAAATGGTTGTGGAGAGCTTTAACCAAACCCAGGTGCAACCGCAAATCGATCTGACCTTCGCCGCCGGCATACGTACATTGATGCGCCAGGATCCCGACATCATCATGGTCGGTGAGATCCGAGATCTGGAAACGGCAGAGATGGCTATTCAGGCGGCGTTAACGGGCCACCTGGTGCTCTCCACCCTGCACACGAACGACGCACCGACTTCAATCAGTCGCTTGCTCGATCTCGGTGTGCCCGCCCACATGCTCAAAGTGACGCTTAACGGCGTGATGGCCCAGCGCCTGGTGCGTACGCTCTGTCCCCACTGCCGGGAGCGGGGCGCAACGGACACGGATGCATGGAAACAGCTGGTGCATCCGTGGACTGCGCCGCCGCCAGCGCATATGTACCGTCCGACAGGCTGTCTCGAATGTCGAGATACCGGTTATCTGGGCAGGCAGGGTATTTATGAAGTCATGCCGCTGTCGGAAACCCTCAAAGGTTTGCTCACCGAGGACTGCGATGTCAGCAACCTGCGCCTGAAAGCGATGAAAGAAGGCATGCGTACACTACGTCTCAGCGGTGCGCAAAAAGTCGGTGCGGGCACTACCTCGGTAGAGGAAGTGATGCGAGTCGCACCCGACATCGGTCGTTGACCGGACCTATGTTCACGGAATTACCGAGTCCGCTGTCCGCCAGGGTCGAGCAATGTCTCGCCAGTTTCCGTGAAAATGCGTCGTTAGAAGTATCGGCCTGGCTTGACCAGCGTATGGCTGAACCAGCTTTTGCCAGCCAGTTGGCCTGGGTGTGGAGCGGCAGTGAATTTGTCGCCAACAATTGCATACGCCATGCCGAGCTGTTTAGGCGCCTGGTCGACAGCGGTGATCTGTTTAATGGCTATGGAGACTCGACGCTGCGCGACCATTGTCTGGCTGCGGTCACCGGCGAGGGTGTGGGGGCTCGCGAAGTCGTTGTGCAGTGTCAATTAAGGGTTTTTCGCCGTTACGAGATGCTTCGCATTGTGTGGCGGGATCTGGCGCGCTTAGCCGACATGGTTGAAACCACGCGAGACATGTCCAGATTGGCCGATGCCGTTGTCGGGGTCACTCTGGACAAGCTTCATCGTTGGGGCTGCGAGAGCTGGGGTAGGCCAATCGGTGCAACCAGCGGCACAGAACAGACCCTGGTTGTCCTTGGTATGGGTAAGCTCGGCGCCGACGAGCTCAATGTATCGTCTGATATTGACCTCATTTTTGCGTATCCAGAAGCGGGAGAGACGGAAGGTGCCAGCAGACAGCTGAGCAACCAGGAGTTTTTTATTCGCGTCGGCCAGAAACTTATTCAGGCGCTGGACAACCAGACGGTGGACGGCCAGGTGTTCCGCGTCGACATGCGCTTGCGTCCCTACGGGAGCAGTGGTGCTCTGGTGCTTAACTTCGACGCGCTGGAGGAATATTACCAGGCTCAGGGCCGTGACTGGGAACGTTACGCGATGATCAAAAGCCGTGTTATCTACGGTGATGAGCTGGCCGCGCAGGAGCTTGTGGAGATGCTGCGCGCTTTTACGTACCGACGCTACACCGACTTTAGTGCTATCCAGTCGCTGCGTGATATGAAAGCGATGATAAGGCTCGAAGTGAAACGTCGGGATCTTGGTGACGACATTAAACTGGGGCCTGGCGGTATCCGGGAAATAGAGTTTATTGCTCAGGCCTTTCAGCTGATTCATGGGGGTCGCGACCAACGGTTTCGCAATCCGCGGCTCCAGGACATTTTGACCTTGCTCGATGCAGAACGTTTGCTGCCGGACGGCGGCGGCGCGAGGCTGTGGGCGGCGTATTGCCTGCTGCGCAACGTTGAGCATGTGTTGCAGGGCTGGGCCGACCAGCAAACGCAGCAACTGCCCAAGGGCGAAGCAGACCGTCTGCGGGTCGCGGTGATGATGGGTTTTAGCGGATGGTCTGAATTTCTTGTCGTGCTGGATGAGCAACGCCATGTGGTGAGCGAATTGTTTGCTGGTCTGGCGGCCGAGGATACGCCTGACGCCACCCACACCAATATTCCGTCGGATACATTGCTGGAATGGCAGGGTAGCAGCCAGGCAGAACTGCATGTGGCGCTGCAAAGCTTGGGTTTCGACGACCCGGAGCTTGCTGCTGAGCGCCTTGTCAGTCTGCGTGGCAGTCATGCGGTGCGCGCTATGCAGGCCGACACCCGTTCGCGCCTTGACCGGCTGTTGCCGGTCGTGGTTGTCGCCTGTACGCGTGTAGCCAACAGTGCCCAAACCCTGGTCAGGGTGCTGGCGTTGCTGGAATCTGTCGCCCGGCGTAGTACTTACCTCGTGCTATTAATCGAAAACGCGCCCGCGCTACAGCAGCTGGTGACACTGTGTGCGGCCAGTCCGTGGATTAGCCAGAGTTTGAGCCGGTATCCCGTGCTACTCGACGAATTGCTGGACACCAGGGCGCTCTATGCTCCGTCGGATCATACCCAGCTTGGGAATGAGTTGCGCCAACACCTGATGCGTATCCCGGATGACGATCTGGAAGCACTCATGGAGGCGCTGCGTTACTTTCGTCTCGCGAACGGACTGCGGGTGGCGGCCTGCGAAGTGACCGGTGTGCTGCCCTTGATGAAAGTCAGTGACCACCTCACCTGGCTGGCGGAAGTCATCCTTGAGGAGGTGTTAACCGTAGCCTGGCGGCAACTGACCGCAAAACACGGTTTGCCAGGCTTTAGCGGCAGTGGTCCGCCCGGTTTTCTCATTATTGGTTATGGAAAGTTAGGCGGCATAGAGTTGGCACACGGTTCGGATCTGGACCTGGTTTTTCTGCACGAAGCGCAAGGGAACTTAATGACCAGCGGCCAGCACAGTGTCGATAACGAAACGTTCTTTGCGCGACTCGGGCAGCGCATTATCCATATCCTCAGTGCTACCACGTCTGCTGGGTTGCTGTACGAGGTAGACATGCGCCTGCGCCCTTCTGGCAATTCCGGGCTGTTGGTCAGTTCGTTGGCGGCATTTGAAAAGTATCAGCGGGAACAGGCCTGGACCTGGGAGCATCAGGCCCTGGTGCGTGCGCGGCCCGTGGCAGGCGACGCCGTGCTTGGCGAAAAATTTGTGCAGGTACGTCACGACATCCTTGCGCAGGCCCGCGATGTAGAGGCCCTAAAAGGGGATGTTGTCGCTATGCGGGGCAAGATGACTGAGCATCTGGGGCTTGGCGCCAGTCAGCAGGAGGCTGGTCGATTCCACTTGAAACAGGATCCTGGAGGTATCGTCGATATTGAATTTATGGTTCAATTCGCGGTTTTAGCTCAGGCTCAAAACTTCCCACAACTGACGCGATGGAGCGACAATGTCAGGTTGCTGGAGATGCTCTCAGAAACCGGATTTTTCACGGGTCTTGAGCATCAGCAACTGACGGACGCCTACATAGCTTACCGTTCCGCTGGGCACCAGCTGCAGTTACAGGAAGCGCCAGGTATTGTGGCAACTGAGGATTTCGACCTCCACCGACAGGCTGTGCTGGCCATTTGGGAAAAATTGTTTGGTGGAGCGTCCGTGACGAGGAGTGAATAGATGTCGTTTGATGATCGTGATGGTTATATCTGGTTTGACGGTAAGATGGTGCCCTGGCGCGATGCTAAGGTGCATGTCCTCACGCACACCCTGCAT
>JBFJZC010000140.1:0-7805 GCA_041622295.1 Porticoccaceae bacterium | reverse complement strand
CTTCAGTGATGACACCAAAGGAGCGGCTGGTCACGGTTCGAGAAGGTGAGCAATCCGAAGAAGTGAAGCGCTTGTTGCACAAATTCCGTATCGAAAAGGTGCTGGTGGTTAATGAACAGTTTGACCTGCGTGGCCTGATTACAGTAAAGGATATCGACAAAGCGGAACGTTTCCCCAACGCCTGTAAGGATGATCAGGGTCGTCTGCGGGTGGGGGCGTCGATCGGTACCAGCCCGGACACCGAGCAACGCGTCGAAGCACTTGTCAAAGCGGGTGTTGACGTTCTGGTGGTGGACACTGCGCACGGGCATTCCAGAAATGTCATTGAGCGCGTCAAATGGTTAAAAAAGCATTATCCAGAGGTGCAGGTTATTGCCGGCAACATCGCTTCTGCGGAAGCGGCGCTGGCGCTGGCTGAAGCAGGTGTCGATGGCGTCAAAGTGGGTATTGGGCCGGGTTCAATTTGCACCACTCGCATTGTCACCGGTGTTGGCGTCCCACAAATATCTGCGATCGCCAATGTCGTTAAGGCCCTTGAGAACAAAAATATTCCGGTGATTGCCGACGGCGGTGTGCGTTTTTCCGGCGATATAGCCAAAGCCATTGCGGCTGGCGCCGACGCTATCATGGTCGGTTCATTGTTTGCGGGTACTGAAGAGTCGCCCGGTGAAATTGAGCTTTATCAGGGCCGCACCTATAAAGCCTACCGTGGCATGGGATCGCTGGGTGCCATGGCTCAGCGCGAAGGCTCTAGCGATCGTTATTTCCAGGACGCCAGCGCGGGTGTTGAGAAGTTAGTGCCCGAGGGCATTGAAGGCCGGGTTCCCTACAAGGGGCCGGTGTCAGTGATTATCCATCAGATGATGGGTGGCCTGCGTTCAGCGATGGGCTATACGGGCAGCGGCGATATCGAAACCATGCGCACTAAACCAAAGTTTGTCAGGGTGACCAGTGCAGGCATCGGCGAAAGCCACGTCCATGACGTCAGTATTACCAAGGAAGCACCAAATTACCCGGTTGGTGGTCGTTGAACATTGGTGGTCTTTAAACGTTGTTGGGCGAGCCATTTGTTGAGGCTAAGACGGAGCCGCGCGGCTCCGTTTTTGTTTTCGCCGCCGCGGACGACCGGCATCAATTTGTGAGGTGTCGCCGAGTTGGTTGCGGCGATACCATCCTGCAGCAGCACTATCCTGATGCAACAGTGCCATCCCGAAGCGGCCGTACTGTCCTGAATAGAACGGCATTGATCACCACAACTATCAGTTATGCAGTTATGCAGTCGCGACAACCGCCAGTCAGCACAATCATCAGTTCAATAGCTAGACAGTCCCGTTACTAGCTAGCACAAGGGAAGCCTCGATATCTTATGACCGCCGACATACATGCAGCAAAAATTTTAATTCTGGATTTCGGCTCGCAATATACTCAACTCATTGCGCGCAGAGTTCGCGAAGCGGGTGTCTACTGCGAGATATATGCCTGTGATGCAACATCAGAGGCTATTCGAGAGTTTTCGCCAACAGGTATTATTCTTTCCGGTGGCCCCGAATCAGTGACGGATGGGGCGGCACCGCAGCCATCTGCTGTGGTGTTTGAACTCGCTGTGCCGGTGCTGGGTATTTGCTACGGCATGCAATACATGGCTCAGCACTTTGGTGGTCGTGTTGGTTTGTCTGATCAGCGTGAGTTTGGTTACGCTAAGGTAAAAATCCACGGTGATAGTGAACTCCTGCAAGGCATTAAAGATCACATCGACCACGCGGATGGGGGCAGCTTGCTCGATGTATGGATGAGTCATGGTGACAAGGTCACCACGTTGCCACAGGGCTTTCAGTTACTTGCGGCTACGGAATCCTGTCCCATCGCTGGCATGTATTACCCGGAAAAACACTGGTACGGTCTGCAGTTTCATCCAGAAGTAACCCACACCGCGCAGGGGCAGCGCATTTTCAGCCATTTTATTCACAATATATGTGGTTGCGAGTCGCTGTGGACCGCGGCCAATATCGTGCAGCATGCCATCGAACAGGTGCGGCTAACGGTAGGCAATGAAAAAGTACTGCTGGGGCTGTCCGGTGGGGTCGATTCGTCGGTAGTGGCGGCCTTGTTGCATCAGGCGATCGGCGATCAGTTGACCTGCGTTTTCGTTGATAACGGTTTGCTGCGGAAAAATGAAGGCGATCAGGTGATGGATATGTTCGCCCGCAACATGGGTGTCCGAGTCATTCGGGTGGACGCCGAGAGCCAGTTTCTCGATGCGCTAGCCGGCGTCAGCGATCCCGAGCAGAAGCGCAAAGTGATCGGCAAAACCTTTATTGACGTATTCGATGCGCAGGCGCAACGCATACAGGACGTAAAATGGTTGGCCCAGGGCACCATCTACCCCGATGTGATTGAATCCGCGGCTGCAAAATCCGGCAAGGCCCATGTCATCAAATCCCACCACAACGTCGGTGGATTGCCTGATGACATGGCGTTGCAACTGGTTGAGCCACTGCGCGAATTATTCAAGGATGAAGTGCGCAAAATTGGCCTGGAGCTGGGTCTGCCCTACGACATGGTCAATCGGCATCCTTTCCCTGGGCCGGGCCTTGGTGTGCGTATTTTGGGTGAAGTTAAAAAAGGCTATGCAGATATTCTGCGCGAGGCGGACGCCATTTTTATCGACGAACTTTATGCCGCCGACCTCTATCATAAAACCAGTCAGGCCTTCGTGGTATTCCTGCCCGTTAAATCGGTAGGTGTAGTCGGCAATGCGCGGCGTTACGAGTATGTCGTGGCCCTGCGTGCAGTTGAAACGATCGATTTTATGACAGCCCGCTGGGCGCACCTGCCCTATGATTTTATTGAACGTGTCTCGAACCGCATCATTAACGAGATCTCCGGGATTTCCCGCGTGGTATACGACGTCTCCAGTAAACCGCCCGCGACGATCGAGTGGGAGTGAAAATAGGTCTTTCGGGGACTATCGGCAGCTATCGAGAAAGTGGTGTAAGTTAATGATTTTGCTAAATTTACGTCTCATTACCTATCGGTGGCTATCGGTGGCTATCGACGGCAAGCAGGAACATTTGTCGGTAAAGGCGACGGTATCGCGAATTCCCCGGATTAAGACTCTCCCATTTATCGTCATGCCTTTTTTCGGCATGACGGTAAAACTACGCCCTGACTTCTTTTGATATCAAGAACTTAGGGACATCATCAGGGCTCCTGACCCTTGACGGTAACAAACCGCAAACACAGGAGAAACCTGATATGTTGACCGACACAGCACTTCGTAATCTCAAGCCCAATGGCGCCACCTACAAGGTCGCCGACCGAGACGGCATGTATGTGACCGTGTCGAAAACCGGCACCATCACTTTCCGTTACGACTACCGCCTTAATGGCCGCCGCGAAACCCTCACCCTGGGTCGTTACGGGCCGGGCGGAATTTCCCTTGCCCTGGCACGGGAGCGCCTGCTGGATGCTCGCAAGGCGGTGGCCGATGGGCATTCTCCCGCCCAGGAGAAACAACGGGAAAAACGCCGCTTGTCCCGTGCCAGGAATTTCGCGGAATTCACCGAGGTGTGGATGGAAGCTTCTGGCATGGCTGACAGCACCAAATCCATGCGCAAGCACATCATCGACCGCGACATCCTGCCCGCCTTCAAGAATCGCCTGTTGGCGGAAATCACACCTGACGACCTCCGGGCCCTGTGTATGAAGGTGAAAAAGCGCGGAGCACCGGCAACCGCGATTCATGTGCGCGATATCGTCAAGCAGGTCTACGCACACGCCATCATGCACGGCGAAAAAGTGGCCAATCCGGCCGATGAAGTGATGCCGTCATCCATTGCCACTTTTGCGCCCAAGGACCGCGCGCTGTCACCCTCGGAGATCCGACTGATGGTCCACGAAATGGACACCATACCCACATCGCCGACCATTCGCCTGGGGCTGCGCATGATCCTGCTGACCCTGGTGAGAAAGGCGGAGTTGCTAAAGGCGACCTGGGATGAAGTGGATTTCGAGACCGGGGTATGGAGCATTCCGAAGGAACGGATGAAGCGGCGCTTCCCTCACAATATTTATTTGTCCCGGCAGGCGCTCGACATCCTGGTGGCGCTCAAGACCTGTGCCGGTGGTTCCAGGTATCTGTTTCCGGCTCGCTATGATGGTGACCAGTGCATGTCCATGGGCACGCTGAACCGAGTGACCTTGAAGATATCAGAGCGGGCTCGGGAAAAGGGCTTGCCGCTGGAACCGTTTACAGTACACGACTTGCGTCGTACCGGTTCCACACTACTCAATGAAGTCGGTTTCAATCGCGACTGGATTGAAAAGGCCCTGGCCCATGAGGACGGCCGCTCCTCTCGGGCGGTGTACAACAAAGCAGAGTATGCCGAGCAGCGTCGGCACATGCTGCAGGAGTGGGCCAACATGATCGATGCCTGGGCGGAAGGGGGCAGTTATATTCCGTCACTGATGCCGGAAAGCATGTCGGTGCCGGTATTGAAGGCATCGGTATGAGTGCCGTAGTCATGGTGACTGTTGGCTTACGGTCGTCTGGGTGGCGTATTGGTCATGACCAAGCGGGTTATGGAGAAGTCGAAAGACTTACTTTGAGTGAGTCTTTCGGCTGTTTGGTAAACTCGCGGGATAACCGGCAGGACACTTTTTGCAACCCAAGGTTGTCACTTGACAACCTTGGGTGCCATCCTCATACTGGAGACAAGGAATGACTCGCTCATCACATCCGAAGAAGGAAATTGAAGCCGCGCTCAAGCATGCGGAAGAGGAGGGCTGGCGAGTCGAAGTGGGTGGTAGCCATGCCTGGGGCAAGATCTACTGCCCCTACAATGACGATGAATGCCGCTGTGGTGAGTTCTGTATCACCAGTGTGTGGAGCACGCCGAGAAATCCCGGCAGTCACGCGAGAGCGCTGCGCAGGGTAGTGGACAAGTGCTCCACTCATCAGCGTCGGGGTGATACGGAGTCGGAGGATTGAGCTATGGAATATATTTTTACGCTGAAATACCAATTGGCTGACCACGACAGCGATTTGGACGCTCTCGTCGAACGATTGGGCGCCGCTGGTTGTGATGACGCCCTCGTCGGTGTGGGTCAGCCAGGTCGCCTGGCATTGGAATTCTCCCGCGAAGCAGATAGCGCCGAGGAAGCAGTTCGCACTGCCCTGGCCGATGTCAAAAACGCCGTTCCTTCCGCACGCTTGATTGAGGCTTCCCCGGACCTTGTTGGGCTGACAGATGTGGCCGATATTGTGGGGATTTCCCGCCAGGCAATGCGCAAACTCATGCTGGCCCACCGTTCGACGTTCCCGATGCCGGTTCATGAGGGCAATGCTTCTATCTGGCATTTGGCTGAGGTGCTTGATTGGTTACAGGCGCGGGGAGGCTACCAGATTGATACTGGCATACTGGAAATCGCGCAAGTGGCGTTGGAAGTGAATATCACCAAGGAGGCAATCCGCCACCCGATGAGCAGGCGGGACAACATGGAGTTGTTGACGGCATAGCCATGAACTCAGTTATTGCGAGAGCGCACAGGGCGAGCAATGCGTTGCCTCACATCCGGCCCTGGAGTGGGGGCAGCTTTTCCTGATCGGGATTGTCGCTTGCGCTCCTCGATCCAGGCTTCCACTTCAGCCAGGTCCCAAACGACGCAACGGGGTGTCAGGTTGAAACGACGCGGGAATTCACCACGGCGTTCCATATCATAGATGGTTGTTTCTGCCAGGGGGACGATCTGGTGCAGTTCATGCCGACGGATGGTTCTGCGAAAAGGGAGTGGGGGTTGCTCCACATATTGGGGTAGCTCCTCATATTCTTCTGTGCTTGGCAGTGGCAAAGATGATCGTTTCTGGAATTCCATATATAACTCCGGCGCTGTGGGGCGACTCTATAGCGATGGAGTTATGGTGGTTATTGAAGGCTGTTGAGCCAACTTACTAGGGCAAGCCAGAGCGTAGCTGTAACCATAAAATGGGTGGCGGAGTTTCTAGCCGAGAGAGGTCTTTTCCGAGTGTTCTTCAATCCTCAACAGGTACAACTGATATTCTGGTGGCTGTTGGGTATCGGGGTTTTCCGCAACTTCAAGATCTCTTAACACATACCTCACAAGCGCCCGCCGAGTCGTTACTTGTCGTTCCGCCGCGCCACTGAATAATTCATCCCGGATTAGCTTTTCTTGGGCAGAATTCAAGCTCGGATGTGGGCGCAGTTGTAAATTCACATATTCATCCCAATCAAAATCGAGGGGCGTTGGAGTGGTTTTTTCTACTGGCTCAGCTGCGTAAATGCGGGCCAAGTTGAAGTCGCGATGCTCCTCAGTGACCTCATCGAATGCCCGGAGGTGCCATCGTCTACCAGCAAAAACAAAGGCTCTGGGGTGTACGACTCGTTCAGTACCTTCAGGATTATTCATCGAACGATAAGTGATCTGAACGGCTCCGTTAATAGTGACAGCAGAATGCAGGATACGGAAATGTCCGTGATCAACGTGGGTGAAATCCTGTCGGACCTCCTCCATTTCAATGTTTATGCTGGTGTTAGCTACAGCACGAAAGTATCGATCAATACTGAGGGTTGCGATGGCAGGGGAAAAGCGGGAAGTAGGCATATAGCGTCCCCTGCCTTCACCCTCGACCGGGGAAGTATTGCGCGGATAAGCATTGCGATACGCAGCAATAATACGGGATGCCTGAACACTGGAAATACCAAACGTCTCGCGCAGACGTTGATTTGTCAGCAGGCCTTCGTAAGCCAACACCAACTCAATGAACTCAAACTGCTTGGAGGTACGTGCATCCACAATCGTTTGTCTTCTGGGTTGAAATTTACATGTATGTTAATTTAACATTGATGTTAAAGGAAGGGAAGACCTATGACTGAGTCGATTACCAATCTCTTTGATCGCGTTCCGGAACGTGTCTTTCGCCCATTGGGGGCGGTTGATCACTCTCGGCGCAATTGGTTGTTACTTTCCCATCTGTATAGCGATTTTTTTGCTCCCGAGGCTGATCCCCCTGATGGTGAGGGCTGGACTCAAAAACGTGTGACTGCCTCTATCGAGCGCTTTCTACAGCGCTGGGACGATGAGCATGGGGCCGACCCCGAGGAGCTGGCGACACCGCTCAATGTCAGAGCGCATGGCGCACTAAAAATGCTGATTGAGAGTGAGTGGCTCAGTATTGACCGCGTGGGATTCACGCAATTCATCATCATGCGCCCCACTGTGCAGGGACTATTTGAACTGCTGAAGAGCTTTGCGGAGCAAGGACCAGAGTTCATCGGCGGTCGTGTCCAGTCCATTCGTAATAACCTGATGCAGGTACAAGCTGACCCCGGGGCGAATGCAGCCGTATTTCAGTTGGCAGCCAAGGAATGTTCGTCGCTGTTGCGCATGTTGAATACCACACGAATGCGCGTGCGGGAGGCTAGCGACTTACTCCGCCAACAAAATACGACGCATATTTTTTTGGAGCGATTTTTTGGCGAGTATATCTCCAGCCTGTATATCGGAGACTACTCCGATCTGTTCTCTAAAAACCACCCGTTGACGTCTCGATGGGAAATTATTGATTTGGTGTCTCAGATTTCGGAGGAGACAGAGAGTCGCGCAAAGCTACGGGGCTGGTATCGAAAGAATCTTCGTTGTCGGAACGGCGTTTTTCAAGCGAGTTGTCGCCTCAGTTAAAATTTATGCCGCCTTGTCTTCTTCACTTTCTGTCTTTTGCTTTTCCGGATTCAGATAGACTTCTTTTATCGGCTCCCAGTTTCTAATGTTGCCGCTCCAGCGCAATG
>JBFJZC010000139.1:0-7872 GCA_041622295.1 Porticoccaceae bacterium | reverse complement strand
TGCACGATGGCTCATTGAGCACGCTGAGGGATGTTATCGAGTTTTACGACCAGGGCGGCTTTCCTAACGAAAATCAGGACCCGCGTATCCGACCCCTGCATCTGGATCCCGCGGAAAAACACCACCTGCTTGTTTTTTTAAATGCCCTCACTGGCTCAAATGTAGCAGCCCAGGTGGCAAATGCGCTGGCTAGTGATATCGGTGATCCCGACTAGTTGTAGTCTGAAATGTCTAGCTGTAGTCTTAAACGTCTAGCTGTAATATTACATGCCTCAAAGGTACTGGATAAAACAGACTTAAACATCTCAAAGGCGCCGAATAAAAGCACCCCAAAAAAGGTCACCAACCATGAATGACGACTCGCCGTATACGCCCCCCAGGGTCTGGAAATGGGAATCAGAGAATGGAGGTGCATTTGCAAAGATCAACCGGCCGACAGCCGGTTCTACCCACGAAAAACCACTGCCTGGAGGCCAACACCCACTCCAGCTCTACTCACTGGCAACACCCAACGGCGTCAAAGTGACCGTCATGCTCGAAGAGCTGCTGGCACTTGGCATAAGCGGAGCGGAGTACGACGCTTACCTAATCAACATCGGCGAAGGCGAGCAATTCGGCAGCGGCTTTGTCGACATTAATCCCAACTCCAAAATCCCGGCCATGGTCGACTACAGCACAGCCACCCCCACGCGGATATTCGAATCCGGCGCCATCCTGCTCTACCTGGCGGAAAAATTCGGCGTGTTAATGCCCACCGACCCAACAAGCCGCGCCGAGTGCCTGTCGTGGTTATTCTGGCAGATGGGTAGCGCACCCTACCTGGGCGGCGGTTTCGGCCACTTTTACGCCTACGCCCCCACCAAAATCGAATACTGCATCGACCGCTACACCATGGAGGTGAAACGCCAGCTCGACGTGCTGGATCGCCACTTTGCGAACAAGCAGTATCTGTGCGGCGATGAATACTCGATCGCCGATATCGCCGTCTGGCCCTGGTACGGCGAACTGATGTTAAACAAGCTCTACGATGCCGCCGAATTCCTCGACGCCCCGTCCTACAAGCACATGAACCGCTGGACGCAGGAAATACTCGCACGACCCGCCGTACAGCGCGGGAAAATGGTTAACCGTTCTTGGGGTTCGCCGGAGAAACAGCTTCGCGAGCGGCACCACGCCAGCGACTTTGAAAACAGCACCCAGGACAAAATTGCAGCGCCGGAATAAGCCGGTTCAGGCGACTAATCAGGCGTTCCGGTTCGACTAAATTTTCCGTGCGACTATAGGTTCAGTGCTACTAAGGGTTCAGTGCCGCTAAAGGTTCCGTGCCACTAAAGTTTCCCGATGTGACCAGGACTGAATAACAGCCACCCTAGGCCCGACCACGCATTCGCCAGAAGCGATCAGGCGACACTCCCTGGGCAACCAGACCAAAACGCGAACCGGGCGGATCGCCGCGCATGATGATCGCATAGAGATCATTCAAAACACTGGTTTCACCGACATAGGAATGCGCCAGAAAATCTTCACCAGCTGCAGAAGCATCAATGGAATCCATGCCCCCGATAGTCAGTACGCCTCCGGTTGCATCCCCGGCCCGTGGGTGTCCATTCACCGTCAGTGAAGCCTTCAAGGCCTTGTCTCGATCAGAGGCATAGAGCGTGACTCGACCGCAGGTTCGCATAAGCGCCGCCGCGGCTTGCCTGAAGACATCTTTATCGATATCGGGGGCGGCAAGAATAATCTCCCTCACCAATGGTCCGTCACCGTCCTGCATCGCCAGGCCAATTTCCTTGAGCGCTGTGGTCAACACCCGGTTGCCCATGCTGTGGGCAATCAGAACCAGCGATTTGGCACCTGAGCGCTGCGCCACATCCTTCAAGAAGGCTTTGAAATGACCCGCGCTGACTTCAGCGTTAGTCGCGTCATGTGTGTAGGGAATAACTTCGCCCTTCGACGGCCAACTGAACAGTATGGGAACAACAGACATCACGGCCTGGTGTTGCTCTTCCCCAACCAGGAACAGATCGTAAGCCATTTGCGCAGCGCGGTGAGCCGCGCTCGCGAACGTGACATTAAACCCGTGAATAAAAACGAATGCTGTGCGCTCCTCAATGCGTGCCACCTCACCAGCAAGACTCTGGAAAAACGCGGCCTCGTTCAACACATCAATTTCGCGCAGAACAACATGCCTGGCAGGCGACTCCCGCCACAGACGCCAGACAGTCGGACGCTCTACCTGACCTATTTTATGACGCGCCGGAATACTGACCACGAGCCGCCCATAGTGCAATTGAGCACTTCGTTCAGCGTCATAGAATTCGTTCGGATCAGTCTCGCCGCTTGCCTGGCGATTTGTTGCGTAATGCACCGGAACAAACACTTCACCGGCGTTGGATGTCAACGCAGGCCCCCCCACCAGCGAACCAGCTGCCTCATCCGCAGAGTCAATAGCGCTTTCGCGAAGCCCGTCCATCCCCGCTGTTACGCCGTGGAAGGAACGAGCCCTCTGGCGCGCGCCCTCAACTGCATTTACCGCTTCTTTAAGCCGCTTTACAGGTTTGAACGCCGGAACACGCCTGCTAGCCACCTGGATTTGCTGCCCGGTCATCGGATTCCGGCCGGCGCGCGCTGCCCGCGCAGTGGCCCTAAATACACCAAAACCGGGTATCGTTACCGTCTCACCGCGCGCCAGGGCTTCGGTAATGTTGCCTAAAATCGCTTCCAGAACCTTTGCAGCCCTGGATCTCGGCAGCCCTGTTGCGGTTGCTATCGCCGAAATGAGTTCTTTCTTATTCATGCCGTAACTCCCTGTAATAACCCGGCTACAATACCAAAACTCGCTAAAAACCACCCTTATTTATTTGTGTCATTGGCTCGCCCGACAAGTCGCTAGCCCTCAACGCCGCCGGTGCCCGCTTCAGCGCCTGGGTGGCTGCAGCAACTACCTGAGGCGCCACCACCGAAATGGCCAACACCAGCCCTCCCGCCCAAGCCTGTTTTATCCGCAGGTTTCTGCCCTGGCTTTACTAGCCGCGGATGAATAATAGTGGCATAACGGCGGCATAACGGCGGCATAACGATGACACCGCAATGAATGGTTGATTGATTGACGATGCAGGTTTTGGTTGTTGCGACGCTGGCGCTGAGTCGATAGATTGTTTGCTAACCAAACCAAATGGTGGTGCCGGAGATGACGATGACAGCGATAACGGAAGTGGCAAAGCTGGCAAAGCTACTCGCAGTGCGGGTGTTGGTCATTTTCTTCACCAGCAACGCCCTCGCGTTGATGGGCGATCAAACTCTGGTTGATCGCCCACTCGATACAGACGAAGCGAACGCGATCGCTTTCGCCGACTCTGTACTCGAATGTGGTGTTTATTACCAATATAGCGCTAGCGGGATGAAAAAAAATCCGCACATCCCCAGCGCAACGGTGCAGTCAGTTGCTCAAAACGCCGCGTCCCTATTAGAGACCGCCGATCTGATATACACATCTGCCGGGATCTCAACAAAAGTAAAGCACGACGCCTTAATGCAGCGCGCCAGATCCACCATGCAACAGCGGCAAAATAGCGGGCGAAGTCTCTCCAACATGATTTATGAATATGGCGAAAAATGCCGCCAACTGCTGGTGATTTACCCCTCAAAGCTCCGGGCTATCGCCCAGTCCCGGGACATCTACTGAGGCCATGTTGCACGTCATGTGGTACTTCATGTTGTGCTTAAGGAGAGCAGACCGTTTTGACAAATAAACAACCAGCCAGACCTGAACCCTGCGTCTGTGGTCGCCTCCAGCCTTTTGACAAATGTTGCGGGCGCTTTCTCAGTGCAGCGCAGTACGCGAAAACGCCGGAACAATTAATGCGCTCCCGTTATGCCGCCTATGCGCTGGGCGGTTACGGCGACTATTTGCTGACCACCTGGTTTGCGGCAACGGCCAGCGCGTTAACAGCCGAAGCGCTTTCGGAAAAAACCGTCGCGTGGGCAGGCCTGGAAGTACTGGCCAGTGAACAAACGGGTGACAAAGCCACCGTAGAATTTAAAGCCTGTTACCGGGAACCAGATAAACCGGAACTGCAAACCCTGCACGAAACCTCAGTGTTTCAACGTACTGCGGGTCGCTGGTTCTATGTGGGCGGGGAAGTAAAACAGCTGGGCAAGTAACAGGAGGAGAAGTAACTCGGCTCAGGACGCAAGACAGGCCGGGATACAAGCCAGGAACGCAAGGGCAAAAAAAAGGTCGGCGGAGAAATCTCCCGCCAACCTCTGATAATCACAGACGAATGCCGTTTCTAACCTATACCTGCCGGATCAGCCTGCACCGGAGCCATAGCTCCCGGTCCAGGCACCATCAGTTATAAACGGCCAGTTATATATGGCCAGTTATCACTTAGCCGATGCAGATTTAAACACGTAGGGCGCCAGCGTCTCCTGGGCCTCTGTGCGGTATTTGTGCCACTTACGTCCACCGTAGTAAACAAGCTGACCAGGCTTCGCAGTACCTTCATGATCGTAGTAAGAAATACAATCACGTAGCGGCTGTGTCGCTATATCAGCCTGAGCGCAATGCTCGGCATATTCGGCCTGAGACTCTTCGGTAATGTCGACAACATCAGCGCCTTTTTCGGCCATCGTATCGAGCATCCACTGCACATAGTTACCGTGATCTTCGATGGTATCGGTGAAGTTAAAGCTACCACCGCCGCCCTGAGGGCCCGTGACAACAAACATGTTGGGGAAGCCTTTGGTTTGCATGCCCAGCCAGGTTTTAGTGCCATCTTCCTCCCAGGTTTGCTTCAGGGATCGACCATCACGGCCCTTGATCATGTTAAATGTGGCAGTCGCCATCCACTGGAATCCGGTCGCGTAAATCAACACGTCAAGGGGATACTCGACGCCATCATGGACAATACCCTTCTCATTGATTTCGGCAACACCACGGGGCGCTGTGTCAACAAGATGAACATTAGGCTTGTTAAATGTCGGTAGATATTCATCGTGGAAGGTCGGTCGTTTACAGCCATAAGCATAATAAGGTTTAAGTGCCGCTGCGGTTTTAGGATCTTTGACGATAGCATCAACACGTTCGCGAATTTGTTCCATGATGCGGAAGTTGGTATCCAGCATTTTCTGCATACGCTCTTCAGGTGACAATTCCGTTTTATGTATTTTCTTCGGAGCCGCAGTCTCGATTTTACCGGAGAGGTAATCGTCATTGGCTGACAAAGCTGTACGGCCCGACGAGATTTTGGCAAACCTGGCGCGTCGCTTTTTCGCCCAATCGTCTTCAGTCTTCCAGGTTTCGAATTCTTCGTCAGTGGTCGCCCGCTGATCACGCACATCAACCGATGAAGGCGTACGCTGAAACACATACAGCTCTTTGACGGTCTTGGCTATTTCCGGAATAATCTGCACCGCCGTGGCGCCGGTACCGATAATGCCGACACGCTTGTTGGTGATGTCGACGTTGTAATCCCAGCGAGAGGTATGGAAGGCGTCACCTTTAAAGGTTTCCATACCCTTGATTTTTGCCAGCTTCGGTGTCGTCAAAATACCATTGGCAACAACCAGATACCTGGCCTTCATCTTGTCGCCGCGATCAGTGCTGACCTGCCAGCGGCCAATTGAATCGTCCCACGTAGTCTCTTCCACCGTGGTGTGGAACAGGCATTTATCATAGAAACCCGTTGTTTTCGCAATGTTCTGGCAGTGCTCCATAATCTCGAAACCACTGGAGAATTTCATCGACGGGATATAACCCATTTCTTCCAGCAAAGGTAGATAGCAGTAAGACTCAACATCGCAAGCAATGCCCGGATAGCGATTCCAGTACCAGGTGCCACCTACGTCGCCGCCTTTTTCACAAAAACGCACATTTTTGTAACCAGCCTTACTCAGCTTGTACCACAATAAGAGACCGGCGAAACCGGCGCCAATAATAAGAATTTCACACTCATCATCCAAAGCTTCTCTTGGGATTGGCGGCTGGGAATGGACATCTTCAAGGTACTTACTAAACTCACCATCCATTTCGATGTAATCAGCAACGCCAGTTCTGGATGCTTTCAACTCCAGGTATTTTGCTTGCTCTTCGGCATTAAACACCGCACCAGGTTTAGCTTCCGGCAGCGCCGTGAGTGCTGCGTCATTGACAACCGAGTAGCCCTTACCGGTAATTTTGTCATTGGCTTTTTCTGCACGGGTATTGAAGATTTTTAAACCCGTTTCAGGGTCTACTGTGATCGGCATATTGGTCGGCATATCTGTACTCTCACTATTTCAGGGTTATAAACAATCCAGGCATTGCCGTCCATTGTTGGAGGGCCCGCCGTTCATTTGGGATGATTAGATATTATTCGGAACAGGCAAGGATAAATTATTTCTGCGCCTTTGCCTATACGAAATGGGCGCTATCGCCCAGCAGCCAGCTCCTGCTGGGCAGCGTCGGCGCTTCGTGTCGACCTGAAAAATATACCGCCAGTAATGCCAATAATTCTTTAAAAACAGCGTGTTATGAATATTCAGCCGGTACGCTAGAAAGGCTTCCGAAGCAACCGGAGAGCCTTTCTAGCCAGTCACTGATACAGCCGACATCACCTCACCAGCGATGCGACCGACAGCCTTTACTGACCAGCGACAGATTCAAACACGTAGGGCTCCAGGGTCTCCTGGGCATGAACGCGGAACTTGTGCCAACGCCCACCGCCATAGTAAACAAGAGCGCCTGGCTCCGCCTTGCCCTCGTGGTCATAGTAGGAAACACAGTCCCGCAGCGGCGCCGTGGCCAGGTCAACCTCACGACAATGGGCAGCGTAGGTGATTTCCGGCTCCGCCTTGATATCGACAATGTCAGCACCCTGCTCGCGCATGGTCTTCATCATCCACAAGACGTAGTCGCCATGGTCTTCAATGGTATCTGTGAAATTAAAACTGCCACCACCACCCTGCGGGCCCGTCATCACAAACAGATTGGGAAAACCCTTGCTCTGCAGGCCCAGAAAGGTTTTGGTACCGCCTTCAGACCATTTTTGTTTCAGGGATTTGCCTTCACGCCCGATGATCATTTCAAAGGTCTGGGTCGCCATCCACTGAAATCCGGTCGCGTAAACCAGCACATCGACGGGGTATTCAACGCCGTCGTGAACAACACCGCGCTCGTTAATTTCACTCACGCCACGGGGTGCGGTATCCACCAGGGTAACGTGGGGCAAATTAAAGGTCGGCAGATATTCGTCATGGAAAGTGGGGCGCTTGCAACCATAGGAATAATAGGGCTTCAGCGCAGCAGCGGTTTTGGGATCCTTGACGATGGCATCAACCCGGGCGCGAATCTGCTCCATGATCTGAAAATTGTCATCCAGTTGCTTCTGCATATGGGCTTCCGGTGACAAGCGTTCGGTTGTGCCGCTGTGCTCCTTGAAGTGCTCAACCTTGCCGGACAGATAATCGTCGTTGGCTTTTACCGCCGTGCGCACGGACGATATTTTCGCAAACCTCGCTCGTCTAGCTCGCGCCCAGTCGGGCTCATTCTTCCAGGTTGCAATCTCCTCTGGCGTCGTCGCTCGCTGATCACGCACATCAATGGAAGAAGGTGTGCGTTGAAACACGTACAACTCCTTCACAATCCTGGCCAGCTCGGGAATCGCCTGCACCGCAGTGGCGCCGGTGCCAATAATGCCCACCCGCTTGTCTTTCAGATCCACGTTGTAATCCCAACGGGAAGTATGGAAGGCCTCGCCCTTGAACTTTTCCATGCCGTTAATCTTTGCCAGTTTCGGCGTGGTCAAAATACCATTGGCGATCACCACAAACTTCGCCTTCATCTCATCGCCACGATCGGTATGCACCGTCCAGCGCCCCGTCGCATCATCC